>CACXQO010000239.1 GCA_902769815.1 uncultured Bacteroidia bacterium
ATTGAAAGACACTACCTTGAAACGGTTTTGGACTTTAATTGCTAATATTTCTCGAAAAAAGGCAGAACATTCGGAAATTCTTCGTATCTTCGTGGACTTTTTGGAAGCAACAGAATCAATCATCTAATAAATAAAAGAATCATGCAAAACATTGATTGGGCAAATTTGACATTTGGTTATTATCCAACGAATTACAATGTCCGTTGCTATTTCCGCAACGGCGAATGGGGTGAACTCGAAGTGAGCTCCGAAACCACCATCAACATCCACATGGCCGCCACCTGCCTGCACTATGGTCAGGAGGCTTTTGAAGGCTTGAAGGCTTTCCGTGGTAAAGACGGCAAGGTGCGCGTCTTCCGCATGGACGAAAACTGCAAGCGTTTGCAGAGTTCGAGCCGTGGCATCATGATGGCCGAGTTCCCGATGGACAAGTTCCAAGCTGCCATCGAGAAGGTTGTGCGCCTCAATGCCGACTTCATTCCACCTTACGAAACGGGCGCTTCGCTCTATATTCGTCCGTTGCTCATTGGTATGGGTGCTCAAGTGGGTGTGAAACCGGCCACAGAATACCTTTTCATCGTCTTCGTGACACCAGTAGGACCTTACTTCAAGGGCGGCTTCATGGCTAACCCCTATGTCATCACGCGCAAGTACGACCGCTCGGCTCCGCTCGGCACAGGTATTTTCAAGGTGGGTGGCAACTACGCTGCTTCCTTGCGTGCCCACGTTGAGGCCTGTCATGGCGGCCAATACGCCTGCGAGTTTTATCTCGACGCCAAGGAGAAGAAGTATATCGATGAGGCTGGCGCTGCCAACTTCTTCGGTATCAAGGACAACACCTACATCACGCCTCAAAGCACATCAATCCTGCCTTCCATCACCAACAAGAGTTTGATGCAGTTGGCTGAGAGCCTTGGCATGAAGGTTGAGCGTCGTCCCATCGCTGAAGAGGAATTGGCCACCTTCGAGGAGGCAGGCGCTTGCGGCACTGCTGCCGTCATCAGCCCCATCTCGCGCATCGACGACCCCGAAAACGGCAAGTCGTACCAGTTTGGCGACGGCAAGCCCGGCCCGTGGAGCCAGAAGCTGTACAACAAACTGCGTGGCATCCAGTACGGCACCGAGCCTGACGAATATGGCTGGACTACCGTCATCGAAGGCCTCTAAGCGGAAAAAATTCGCTTTCGTCAAAAAAAATGCGTCGCAATGCGGCGCATTTTTTTGATAATTGTGTATTTTTGTCGCGGAAATTCAGTATTAATCACTTAAATAATCTACAATGAAAAAGTTTACCTTTGCCTTAATGGCTTTGCTGGCTTTCTCTTTTTCCTTGAAGGCTCAGCAGTTTGTGTCGACGGAACCTGCCAACAGGAACGTCATCCTTGAAGAGTTCACTGGCCGCAACTGTGGCTATTGCACTGATGGCCATGCCAAAGCCAACCAAATCATGGCGGCCAACCCTGGTAGGGTTTGGGCAATGAATCTCCATTGCACGAGTTTGTCGCCTACTTCCTATCCCAATCTTAACTGCCCTGATGGCACTGCCATTTCCAACGGATTTAGTTTTAGCGGCATCCCTACTGGAGTAGTGAATCGTCACTCCGGCACTGCTGCCGACAGAGGACAATGGGCTGGCTTGACCAACAACCAATTGAACCAAGCCGCTGAATGTAATGTTGGAGGTTTGGCTGTCGTCAATCCGCAAACCCGTATGGCTACCATTACCGTTGAAGTCTATTATACGGGCAATAGCAACGTTGACCATAACTACCTGACGGTTGCCATGTTGCAGGATAGTATTCTTGGAGCTCAGGCCGACTATGGCAACTACAATCCTACCCAATGGATTGGAAATCAGTATGTACACATGCACACATTGCGTGATGTCGTTAATGAGAGTGTATGGGGCGATGCCATTTCTCCTACCACACAAGGCACATTGATTACCCGTACCTATGAGTACGAGATTCCTGAAGTCATTGGCTCACCCAATGGCGCTGAAGTGATTCTCGAACATATTCATTTCCTTGCCTTTGTATCTGAGCAATTCCAAGGCACCCCAACCCGTCCGATTCTGAACGCTTGCCAACTCGACATGGTTTTTGGCAGCGACGAACCGATTTATCCAGCCGTTATGGGTGTTTCCCAACCTGTAGGTGTCACATGCTCGCACACAAAAGACATTGAGGTTTCAGTGCAAAACCTTGGTACAGAAACTATTACAAGCATGACCCTTGAGGTGGAAATGGAAGGTCAGACCCAGACCATCAACTGGGAGGGCGAATTGCCGCAATATGGTGGCGAAAAACTGATTGCGGCTATGGATGTGCCTTTTGGAACTCACACTGTCCACGCCACTATTACTTCTGCCAATGGCGAGCCTTTCACCAATCAAGGTTCGGGCACGGTAGAATGTGTTGAATGGCAGGACTTTGAGATTGAAGGCGAAGAGGAAGAACTGAAGCTCGAACTGGTGCAAGACAAGTTTGGCAACCACATCACTTGGGAATTTACTGCTTCCGATGGCAGTGTGTTGGCTGCTGGTGGTCCTTACACAATGCTGGCCAGCGGCACGGGTACGCAGCTGCATATTGAGAATGTGACCGTTCCTGCCAACGAGTGCGTGAAGTTCACCATTTATGACCAGATGGGCAACGGCATTTGCTGTTCTTACGGTCACGGCTATTATATCGTGAAGGACAGCGCAGGCAACGTGATTTTCGGTGATGAGGACAACGGCCAGTTTGGTGAATCCGCCTCCCATCTGATTTCCGTCAAGGGCAATGTACAGGCTACGGTGGGCACTACCGAGATCAGCGGCATTAGTGACACTCACGCCGATTTCATGGCTCCTTTGGAATGCTCGGCTTATCCTGATGAGGTGGGCTTTATCTACAAAAAGGTTACTAATGCAGATGAATTCATTGTGGAAGGACATTACAATGAATTTGGCAATATCCTTGGCTTCACCGACGACCTTGAACCTGGTACAATTTACATGGTGAAGGCTTACGCTGTTATCAGCGGCCGAACCTTCTACGGCAGTGAGTCTACGTTCCAGACCGAAACGGTAGGCGTTGACGAACTCGAAAGCAGCCTGAAACTCTATCCCAACCCGACCGCCAATGTGCTGAACATCGAAGGCGAGGGCATGGTGAGTGTTGAGGTTTACAATACTGTCGGCCAGCGTATTATGGCTCAGGAAGTCAATGGCAACAAGGCTCAGGTCAACACTGAGTCTTTGAACAACGGCATGTATTTCATCCGTATTCTTGCCAACGACGGCTCCGTGCTGAACCGTACTTTCTCAGTCGCCCGTTAATCAAGCCGACTGACTGAAACTGAAAAAGCCATCTCAATCGAGGTGGCTTTTTTCGTTTTAGCATGGGTAGGGTAGGGATTAAACCAATCCTTTCTCCTTCAGCAATTCGGCCATTTGTTGCTGTAATTTCTGTGCTTCCTCGCCGGCGCGCACGGCAAAGTCGCTGCCATTCGAAGCATAGATAATCCCTCTCGACGAATTGACCAACAGGCCACATTCGTCGTTCAAGCCGTTGTGGGCCACGGCCTGCAAGTCGCCGCCTTGCGCACCTACACCGGGAACGAGGAAGAAATAGTCGGGCAACATCTTGCGGATTTCGCCCAATTCTTCAGGATGCGTCGCGCCGACCACAAACATCATCTGTTCCGAAGTGGCCCAAGTGGTGGCGGTTTGCAGCACTTGTTGGTGCAGCATACGTTCCCCGACATTCAGGTATTGGAAATCCTGTGAGCCTTTGTTGGAGGTCAAGGCCAAAAGGACGACCCATTTGTCCTCGAAGTTGAGGAAAGGTTCCACGGAATCCTTGCCCATGTAGGGTGCCACGGTCAGGGCATCGGCGTTCAAGGTGTTGAAGAAGGCCTTGGCATAGTTGGCCGAGGTGTTCCCGATGTCGCCGCGCTTGGCATCGGCAATGATGAAGATGTCGGGGTGGTTGTTCTTGATGTATTGGACGGTGCGTTCCAGACTTTGCCAACCTTTAGCGCCATACACCTCGTAGAAAGCCGTGTTGGGTTTGTAGGCCACTGCAAATTCGGCGGTCTTGTTGATAATCTGTTTGTTGAACTCAAAAAGGACTGCTTTTTCTTGATTTGCTCGAAAAGTTGATGTTTGTTCATATTATTGTTCTATGTTTTCTTTCAGTCTCTCAGCGTTTTCCGCCATTTGCAGGCGGTTGATGATTTCGTCCAAGTCTCCATCCATGACGGCAGCAAGGTTATAGACAGTGAGACCTTCCACGCGGTGGTCAGTGACGCGGCCTTGAGGGTAGTTATAGGTGCGGATTTTCGCCGATCGGTCGCCAGTGGAGACCATGGTCTTGCGCTTGGCGGAGATGTCGCTGATGTATTTCTGGTATTCCATGTCGTAGATGCGCGTGCGCAGTCGCGCCAAGGCGCGCTCGCGGTTCTTGGGTTGGTCGCGGGTTTCGGTACACTCGATGAGGATTTCTTGCATTTCGCCCGTGTTGGGGTTCTTCCACATATAGCGCAGGCGCACGCCCGACTCAAATTCCTCAGCCTCAGGCAACACGGCCACCGAAGCGGCAGAGGTGTGGATGCGGCCTTGGGTTTCAGTTTTTGGAACACGCTGCACGCGGTGAACACCCGACTCGAATTTCAAAATGCCATAGCAGCCATTGCCCGTCACGGTGAAGTCGATTTCTTTGTAGCCGCCGCTCGCGCCTTCGCTCACGCTGGTCACTTCCACCTTCCAGCCACGGGTTTCGCAGAACTTGCTGTACATTCGGAACAAGTCGCCGGCAAAGAGGCAGGCTTCGTCGCCGCCCGTGCCCGCTCGGATTTCCATGATGGCGTTCTTGCTGTCCTGCGGGTCTTTGGGAATCATCATCACGCGGATGTCCTGCTCCAGTTGCTCGATGCGCGTTTGGGCGGTGTCCAACTCCTCTTGGGCCATCTTGCGCATCTCCTCGTCCTTCTCCGTGGCCAGGATTTCCTTGGCTTCTTCGACGTTAGCTTTCAGGGTCTTGTATTCCTTGAAGGCCATGACGATAGGCTCCAAGTCCTTATAGTCCTTGTTGAGCTTCACGAACTTCTTCATGTCGGAAGCCACGGCAGGGTCG
>CACXQO010000240.1 GCA_902769815.1 uncultured Bacteroidia bacterium
TTGAACAACAATGCTTTCCAATCTGTGAGTTGTGTGGTCGACAACCGTTTTTGCACCCTTGTTCCCGTGCCTTTGTTCAACGAAGCCGAAAAAAAGCAATATCTCGATTTCGCTTTCAATGTTCCAGAGGATTATGTCATTCTTTCGGAATTGTTGGTTTCGGCGCAATGCCGCAATGCATTCGCTTTCCCGAAAGTCTTGCATGACAAGGTGTTGACCAAGTGGAAAGAGGCCAAAATCACCCATTCGAGCAGCGTATTCATCGAAAGCCTGATGCAAAAACGGATAAACCAAGGGGTGTTCGTCAATGTCAGGAACTACGATTTCGATATGGTCATTTTGGAAAACGGCAAGTTGCGTTTTTTCAACAACTTCAAGTTCAAGACGAAAGAAGATTTTGTTTATTTCTTGCTGTTTGCGATGGAGCAAAACGGCCTTTCGGGACAAGACATGCCTGTCAGTTGTACGGGACTCATTCTCCCTTCATCAAAAATCATCGACCTTTGCAGACGCTATCTCAAGGTGGTACGGTTCGTGGAACAACCGGAATTCAAGGACGGCAAGGGTTTGAATGGAGTCCCGTTTCAGTATTATTACATTCATTATCAAGTGTTAAGATGAGGATTATCAGAGGAAGATACCAACGGCGGCAAATCATGGCTCCGACCAACCTGCCCGTGCGTCCCACAACCGACATGGCCAAGGAAAGCCTGTTCAACATCATTGAAAACCATTTCGACTTTGAGGAAACCGAAGCCGTGGATTTGTTTGCCGGAACGGGCAACATTTCCTACGAATTGGTCTCAAGAGGTTGCCCCAAGGTAGTGGCCGTCGACCAAGACTTTGGTTGCGTGAAGTTTATTCGCGAGACAGCCAACAAACTCAATATGAAGGAGTTGCTTGTCGTCCGTTCCGATGTTTTTCGTTTTTTGGACAAGCACACGATGCAGTACGACCTTATCTTCGCCGACCCGCCTTACGACTGCGAACATTACAACGAATTGGTCAACCTCATTTTTGAGCGAAACCTGTTGCGCGAAGGCGGCATGTTCGTGCTCGAACACGATAAGTATCAACACTTTGAGGAGCATCCGCACTTCATGGAGCAAAGGCATTACGGAAAGGTGAATTTCAGTTTCTTTGCCCAAACCATTGAGGAAGAAGAATCGGAAGAATAACGATTATCGCACGCAGAAATCGCAGAACTATGGGAAACTCAATGCGACGCTAAATTTGCGTCCGGAAGGTTCTGTGGATTCAGCGTATTCTGCGTGGAAGAAAACTGAGTGAAATTCAAATATACCCAAAGCGTTTCCTGACGATTTCCTTCTCTTCGTCGCTGCTGTCGCGGAAGAGCGGCATCACCTCGTCTTCGGGGAAGTCGGTGAAGGTAAGGAAAAGCAGGCTGTCGAGCGTGTCGTTGAAATCGGGGTCGACATTGAAACAGAGGAACAGGTATTTCTTGTATAAGGTCGGCAGGCGGTATTCGCCATTGCTCAGACGGAGCAGGAACTTGTCGAACTTTTCCACACTACCCATGTTGTGTTTCAGCAAGGCATCGGAATCCACCTTGAGGAAATCGGGGACGAAGGGTGTTTTTGGCGTCACTTTGTCCTTCAATTCGTCCTCAATGGCATGGTTTTCGGCCACAAACTGGGCAATCAGGCTCAGGTAGAACTTCGGATACCATGCGCTAATGCTCACAGGACCAATGAAATGATTGATTTGAGGATAGCGCACCACCACATCCGAGAGGCCACGCAACAAAAGCATCATCGGAAGCACTTCTTTTTGGTAGTCGAGGGTAACAAAAGAACGTCCCAACTCAATCGTATGGCTCAACTTATCCGAAAACGATTCATCAATATTCACCAAGGTGCTGACATAGAAGCCTTTAATTCCCATTTTGGGAACAATATCACTGCCGATGCCAAGGCGATAACATCCCGCAATCTTCTGCTTGACATTGTCCCAAAGGAACATCTGCTTGAAATACTTGTCAAATTCATCTTGGTCGAGGCTCTTGCCCGTGCCTTCGCCGATGGCGCGGAAGGCCTCCTCGCGCAATCGGGCAATCTCGTGCATGATGTTCGGAATGTCCTCATAATCGGCCAAATAGCAGTCGAAATTCACGGTTGAATAGAGGAAAGACTTCTCACGAATGGACTCCAATTCGGCCAACATGAGCGATAAGTCCGTCGGAGCATCGATTTCTACCTGTTTCACTTCCTTTTTCTCCACCGCTTTGGCCGGAATATTGGCTTCAAGCGCGTAGGAACGGCTGCGCAGATAGGCCGCCAATTCCTTGGGATTCTCGTATTGCGCCACCTCAGAAGGCAAAATCGGCTTGCCGATTTGCAGGTTGAAGCAGGTGTCGTGCTTGTTGATCAATTCCTTGGTCAGTCGGGCGGTGCCCAACATGTTATGAATCTTGTCGACCTTATAGAACAATTTCGAGTTGCGTCCTTCCCAAAACACGGGAATGACCGGCACACCCGCGTTCTTGATGATGCGAGCGATGGAAGTGCTCCAAGGCAAGTCCTCAGGGTAGTCGTGCCCGTGATAACGCGATACTTCGCCCGCCGGAAATACGCCCAAACCATTGCCCGCCGCTATATGCTGGATGGCTCCCTTAATGCCACCCACACTGCTCTTCCATTCGGGATTTTTCTCGAAAGGATTGACGGCGAAGAAACACTCCTTGAGGTTGGGGATGTGCGAAAGGATGAAGTTGGCCATCACCTTGAAATCGGGGCGCACCTTGGCAACGGCACTCAGGAGCATCACGCCCTCGATGCCGCCGAAGGGATGGTTGCTGACCAACACAAAACCACCTTCCTTGGGAATGTTTTCCAACTGCTCTGGAGCTACATCGATGGTGATGTTCATGTTTTCCAACAAATGGTCGGCAAACTCACGCCCCTGATAATCAGCGGCTCCATCGAACAAACGGTTGATTTTGCCCAAACGAAGGAATCCGTAGGCCATCCCCGCCACGCAAGTGCCGAAGATGCCTTTCAGCCCCAAGGCATTCTTCAAATCCGAATTGGTAACTACTTTTCGCATGGTTAAAAAGCCCGTCGAATCATAGGTTAGAAATGGCAAAGATACGGATTTTATCTTTCAAAGAGTTTTTTTTGATTATTTTTGCAATCTATTTGCATTGAAAACCGTGGTCATCTTATTCAATAAACCTTACGGCGTGCTCAGCCAATTCACCCCCGAAGCCGGACATCAGGCATTAGATGGATTCGGTTTCCCCGCAGGTGTGTATGCCGCTGGTCGCCTTGACCACGACAGCGAGGGAGCCTTGCTCCTCACCGACGAGGGAAAACTCATCAAAAAACTGCTTGACCCGAAATTTGAGCATCCGCGAACTTATTTGGCACAAGTAGACGGGCAAATCACGCAAGAGGCTGTAAATCAGCTGAAAATTGGCATAACCATCAAAGGCTATCGCACCAAACCCTGCCAAGCAAAAATCGTAAGCCCGCCCGAAAACCTTTGGAAGCGCGTGCCGCCCATCCGCTTCCGCGCCAACATCCCAACCAGTTGGGTCAACCTCACCCTCATCGAAGGCAAGAACCGCCAAGTGCGCCACATGACCGCCGCCGTCGGGTTTCCCACTTTGCGCTTAATTCGCATCCAAATTGGGAATATTCCGCTTGGAGATTTGCTGCCGGGCGAATGGCGCATTGTGAACGAGCGAGTGATTTGAAGTCCCCCTATCCCCTATTGCCGCTTTTTTTCAAATAATATCAGAAGTTTTTCCCAACCTACCGATTTCTTTCCTATTTTTGGACTTTCAAATTAGGAAATCAATCTATAAATCTAATTTATTATGTTCAAAATCAAAACTTTATTCTTAACAGGTCTTTTGCTCATCGGTTTGAACACGATGGCTCAAGACGAAAACGAAAGGCTCGTTGGCGCCAACTGCACGAGCATCATGGTGGGCAAGAAAGCCTCCACTGATGGCTCAGTCATCACCTCGCACACCTGCGACGGCCGCTACCGCACTTGGATGCGCTGGGAACCAGCCGCCGACCACGAAAAAGGCGAGATGTACAAGGTCTACAAAGGCACCATGCACACCGAAGACCCCTTCGACAACCGCAAAGTGGAATTAGCCGGCGAAATCCCGCAGGTGGAACACACCTACGCCTACCTCAACACTGCTTATCCTTGCCTCAACGAGAAACAATTGGCCATCGGCGAAACAACCTTCTCTGGACCAGACACTTTGGTCAACAGCAAAGGCATGTTTATGATTGAGGAATTGGAGCGCGTCGCCCTGATGCGCTGCGACAATGCCCGCGACGCCATCAAGCTCATCGGCCAATTAGTGAAAGATTACGGCTATGGCGACGGCGGCGAGTGCATCACCATTGCCGACAAAAACGAGGTGTGGCAAATGGAAATCCTCGGCGAAGGCCCAGACAAAATCGGTGGCGTATGGGCTGCCAAACGCATCCCTGACGATGAAGTAGGCGTTTCGGCCAACATCGCCCGCATCGGAAAATTGGAGCGAAAGAGCAAGGATTTTTACTGTTCCGACAACTGCGAGGCCGTAGCGAAGAAATACGGCCTTTGGGATGGCAAGGGCGACTTCATCTTCTGGAAGGCTTTCCGCGCCGAATATGGTGGCGGCAAGAACTACAGCGACCGCGAATTCTTCATCCTCAGCCAATTAGCCCCCTCATTGAACCTCAACCGCGATATGCCTGAATTGCCTTTCTCGGTGAAACCTGATGAGAATGTCGATGTGCGCAAGGTGATGGAACTTTTCCGCAGCACCTACGAAGGAACAGATATGGACATGACACGCAACGTGAAGATGGTCAGCAAGAAACGCACCGACGACGGCGTAGTTGAAGACACCATCATCAGCCCAGTGGCCAACCCGTGGGTGGGTAGCGCGATGATGAACACCATTAATTACTTGGCTCCCGGCACCATCAACTTCCAGCGCACCGTGGCCGTTGCATGGAGCAGCTACCACCACATCATCCAGTGCCGTAGTTGGATGCCCGACGAAATCGGCGCCATCTGCTGGATGGCTTGCGACAACCCTGGCCAAAGTCCGCGCATCCCGATTTTCTCAGGCTCGACCACCGTGCCCGACGGCTTTGACAAGTGCGGTCAACTGCGCTATCGCGACGAGGCTTGGATTTGGCACTACCGCAAGGCCAACAAACTCGCCACCGTGCAATGGGGCCGCTGCAAAAAGACCTTAATGGACAATGCCAACCGCTTCGAGCAGAAGGCTTTCGATGAGATTCCCGCCATCGAAAACAGGGCCAAAGCGCTCATCGCCGACGGCAAAGGCAAGGAAGCCACCGAAATCCTCAACCAATACACTTCCGACTTCGCCGCCTCCACGCGCCAAGCATGGAAAGAGATGGAAAACAAGTTCTGGTACTGGTTCAGTTTCGGATTCTAA
>CACXQO010000241.1 GCA_902769815.1 uncultured Bacteroidia bacterium
GTTTTTTACCCTTTGGCTGAAACGCAAAAACATCCTTTGAATAGTGTTTTTCCAATGTTACGACTTCATTTATTCATTTTGTGGAGGCGGAGTGTATACTGTCTCCATGTTTTATTTCGACATTAATTACCATCAATTGACCACGAATTATCAGAAATTTAATTCGTGAATAATTCGTGATACATTTATGCTAATTCGTGTTTTTTTTGCAGAAGTTTCATTGCATTCCACCTCTGCCTAATATCCTACGTCACTCTGTGACTTCATTTCAATTTCTCATTATTCCAATGCCGCTCCCTATCCCGCTGTGTCTTTTTCTCCATATTCTTGGCAAAAGCATCGGTGAGGTCAACGCCGGTTTGGTTGGCAAGGCAAATCAGCACCCAAAGGATGTCGGCCATTTCGTCGCCGAGGTCGCGGTTCTTGTCCGATTCCTTGAAGGATTGCTCGCCGTATGTGCGGGCGATGATGCGGGCCAATTCGCCGACTTCTTCGGTGAGCAAGGCCATGTTGGTCAGTTCGTTGAAATAACGCACGCCGTAAGTCTTAATCCATTCATCAACGGCGGCTTGGGCTTCTTTTATCGTCATTTTCATTGAGGTTTTGCAAGTTTTGTAGGTTTTGTGATGGTATTTCATTGCGTCAAAAATAAAGGATTTTTCGTTTCGTTGGCTCAATTCAGACAATAATCTTAATTTTGCGGCATTAATTGAAGTGATGAAAGCCAAGTTGTTGCTCATAGTGTCGTTTTTCCTCCTGTTGTCGCAAACCGTTGTGGCTCAGGAGCAAGACACCGTGCAACGCAAGAAAACCCGCATCCATATCGAGCATTACGATGTGGCCACGTTCTCCAAAAGTATGGGCGACATGCAGCGGCTCATCGGCAATGTCAAGATGCGTCACGACTCGGCCTATTTCTTTTGCGACTCGGCCTATTTCTTCGAGAAAACCAACAGTTTCAACGCTTTCCAGAATGTGCATATCATCGTCAACGACAGCGTTGAAATCTTCAGCGATTTGCTTGACTATGACGGCAATACGCGCTTTGCCGAGTTTTTCGACAATGTGAAATTGATGGACGATTCCACGATTTTGCTCACCGAATACCTTACCTACGACCGCAACCTGCATTTGGCCTGCTATCCCGACAGCGCGACCACCTATCGCGGCGACAAGACCCTCATCAGTTGCATCGGCTATTACCGCGACGACCTCAAGGAGTTCTCGTTTTTCGAAAATGTAGAGGTGACAAGCCCGAAATACCAGATGTTCACCGACACCTTATATTATAACACGAACATCGAGAAGATGTGGTTTGAGGGGCCGACAATCATCATCAACGAAGAGAACACTTTGGATGGCGAGCATGGCTATTACCTTGTGGATGAGGATATTGCCTTCTTGGACAAAAGGCCTGTGATGCGCAATGAAACTCAGCGGATGAAGTCGGATTCGATGTACTACAACCGCAATATAGGCTTGGCCAAGGCCTACGACCATGTAGATATGATTGATACCTCCTACAAGGTGGTCATGCGAGGCAACTATGTGGAAATGTGGGAGAACAAGGGGCTTTCCTTTGCCACCGATAGCGCATACGCCATCAGTTACGACAACGACAACAGCGACTCGCTTTATATCCACGGCGACACGCTGTTCATGTATTTCGACAAACAAAAAGAGGAGGCCAAAAAACTCATCGCCCGCCGCAATGTGCGCTTTTTCAAGAGTGACATGCAGGGCAAATGCGACACTTTGACCTACCTTGTGGCCGATTCCACCATTCGGATGCGTGTCAATCCCATCCTTTGGGCCGAAGACAGCCAAATGACCGGCACCGACATCGACATCAAAATCAAGGACCAAGCCATAGATTGGGTGCTGCAAAAGGGCAACGCTTTCATCATTTCGCAGGATACCGTTGAGGGCTTCAACCAAATCAAGGGCACGGACATCACCTCGCGCTTCAAGAACGGCGGCATCCACCGCGTCAATGTGGACGGCGACAAGGCCGAAACCATCTATTGGATTCGCGACGACGACGGCGGACTTATCGGCATCGATGTGTCAAACTCTGAAACGATGGTCATTGAAATGGAAAGCCAAAACATCTCCATCATCAAGTCGTTCAAGGGCATTTCGGAAACCATGTATCCCGAAAGCGACCTAAGCGAAAGTAGCCGTTATTTGCAAGGTTTCAAGTGGCACGACGAGGCTCGTCCCCGCGACAAGGACGACATTTTCCGCCGCATTGAAGCCGAAATGCCGCAGGCTGCACCCGAAGTTGCGCCCGAAGAAACCCCGACTGAAACTTCTGCTGAAGCGGAGCCTGAAGCCAAAGAGGAACAACAACCTAAGCGACATCGGGAAAGAAAGAAGTTGGAATAATGTTTCAAATCCAGAAAAGTTTGTAATTTTGCGGAAATTTAAGAACTATGGCAACCACCCAAACAAAGAAAATCAACTGGCTTTTCCCCGACCCTGACGTGGAAGTGACGCTGGAGGATTATAGGAACAAGATTCGTGAAGACGAGAAATCGGGCGACATGAGCATCAATGAGTTTTTACGCAAATTAGATTTATGGCTGGCGGAAAATATATGATTTCGGGCCAACAAAAACCTAAACTGGTTGTTACACAAAACTTTCTGAAAGAGTTGGAAACCGTAATCATATACGGTCAAACGGTTTTTGGTGATAAAGTTTGTGAGAAATTCCGAAAAGGAGTTATTACAAGAATTTTGGCGCTGCCCTCAATGCCTCATGCCAATCCAATAAACCGATTCGTTGAAAGTACAGAAAGAAAAGTTTATAGAACCATCATCTACGAAAAATACTATGTGATTTATTCCGTCACGAAAACCAAAATCCGGGTGATTTCTATTGTTCACCAAGCCACCAATCCCAAGAAACTAAGCAAAATCAAATAATAGAAAAATGAAGAAACTGATTTTAATCCGTCACGGAGAAAGTGAATGGAACAAATTGAACCTCTTTACGGGGTGGACCAATGTTGACCTTTCGGAGAAAGGCGTCCAAGAAGCCATCGAAGCAACCTCAAACGCGCTATCAAAACCTTGAACCTCGCTCTTGAGGCTATGGATATGGATTGGCTTCCAGTGTACAAGTCATGGAGACTCAACGAGAAATCGTATGGCCAACTGCAAGGCTTGGATAAGAAGATGACCGCCGAAAAATACGGCGACGAGCAAGTGCGCCTGTGGCGCCGCGCTTTCGACGTGCGTCCGCCCGCGTTAGACATGAACGATCCCAAGAGCCCCCGCATGGACCCGCGTTATGCCGAGCTCACCGATGAGCAAATCCCGCTCACAGAAGCCCTTTGCGACACCATCGAACGTGTGATGCCGTATTACGAGAACAACATCATGAAGGCTTTTGAGACCCATGACCAAGTGCTGGTGGTGGCCCACGGCAATAGCCTGCGCGGTGTCGTCAAAGTGCTGAAAGGCATGAGCAACGATGAAATCATCGCCTTCAACATCCCGACGGGCATTCCGTATGTCTTCGAGTTTGACGACAACATGAAATTGCAGAAAGATTTCTTCCTCGGCGACCCCGAAAAAGTGGCCGCGCTGATGGCCGCCGTCGCCAACCAAGGGAAGGCGAAGTGAGGTGGAACTCTGAAGTGAAATTAAAAAGAAGGAGTGAATAGTAGAGGAGGTAAGTGTTGCCAACTCAATGCTATTCACTCCTAACTTTTTACTCCTTTATCCACTTCCCCGTTTCAACAAGGGTCGTTGAGCTAGCGGTCCCTGAGCCCGTCGAAGGGCCGCCATCAGAAACATAAACCTTCCAAACATAAACGCCCTCAGCCCAATCCCCTGCATCAATCGTCGTCAGATGCTCCGTGAGGGCTTGTCCGAGGATGAGCCTGCCGTTGGTGTCGTACGCGGTGCTTAAAATCTTGTTGCTTTCATCGTACCGTTAACTTATCCGTGTAAACTTTCCCTTCCGTATCCGCAATGCGCAGCAGATAAACCCCTTCCACCAATCCACTCAAATCAATCTCATTCGTCCCCCGCACTATTTTCACCACCTGCCCAAGGGCATTATAGACCTGCACCTCATCAGCCTCAACGCCCTCAATGCGCACAACCCCGCTGGCAGGATTGGGATAAACAACAGCCTCAAAACGATTCTCTTCAACCCCCGTGGTATTCTTCTCCAAGCATTCAGACCACGAAATCGCTGATTCCACGCCGTTAATCACATGGCTGACACCCCATTTGTAAAGACCGTCATCCAAGTCAGCCCATTGTCCGTCAAGGTAGGAATTGACCTCCAGCTTTCTCGCGATTAACTCCATGTCCTGGCCGTCGCAAAGGGCGCGATACACCTTGAAATGCGGAAAACCGCTGTCATAATACATAAGCATCTGCATCAGCCAAGCGCCACCGCCAAGGTCGGTTTGCTGCCATCCGTCTTCGGTTTTCCACCAAGTGCCATCGTCGCTCGAACCACCATTGCCGTAGGGAGCCGGTGTCTCGTGGCCTTCGTCGGTACTCCATACCATCCAGATGCTTCCTGCCTCTAAACCAACCTCCACCCAGTCATCCAATTCAAAATACTGATAATCGCCCAGTCCTGGCGTCACATCCACGGTAATTGACGACATCGCCTCCCCAGGCGCATCCTCACAGCCCAAGTATATGGTACACGTATAGGTGCCGCCCGTCAGTCCTTCAGCATCGCTGTAGAGGGCAACATCCGTAATGACTCCACTCGTCTGCTCAGTCCATTTCATGGCCCATTCACAGGCATTGCCGCCGTCACCCATGCTGCCACGGTAACCGTCATATCCATAATACAACCAACTTTGCGGCTGATAAAAAGAGCCATCGTAAACAAAATGGATGCAGTCAATATACCAAGTGTCGTCCAGGGCACTCTCTTCACCGTCTTTGGCATACTCCCACTTGAAGGTGTGTTCGCCTTCCGTGACATCATACCGAAATTCGTGCCATGAACCTTGTCCCGACTGGCTCGTCATGCACTCGCCATCGATATAAAACTTACCCAAATCCCAGTTGTTTTCCGAGGAGATTTTGCCATAAAACCGCATCTCGCAATCACGTGGAATCGGCATCTTGATTTGTATGGCCGAAGTCGAATTGTCTATGCCCGCATTCGACGCCCGCATGGAGAAGGAACCGTCAAAGGACTGGCTGTCGGTAATCTCCCAAGGATAATCGGAAACGGCATTGTTCCAGTCGAAAAGGCTGAAATCACCCGTTTCAAAATGATCGACAAATTGGCTTTCCCACTGAACCCTGACCGTTTGGTTGCTGATTACAGAGGCATCCACCTTCATCGGGTCTTCCCATCTGCCGGGAACTTGTGCAAAAAGGTTACTCGCCATAAGGCCAAGCCCAACCATGGCAATAAGTCTAATGTATTTCATCGTTTCGTGATTTTGTTCGTGTAAACTTTTCCTTCCGCGTCCGCAATCCGCAGCAAATAAACCCCTTGCGGCAATCCCTCCAAACCCACCTCATTAGAGTTCCGCACCCTCTTCACCACCTGCCCCAAGGCATTGTAAACCTGCACTTCAACGGCTTCCGTTCCATTGATATAAACATAGTCATTTGCGGGATTGGGCGAACAGGTTACAGCAGAATCGCTATCATTTTCTTCTATGGCATCGAACCCCATGCCATCGTTCATAAATACCTCAAGCCAGGATTCTCTCTCAAACGGTGCGTGCAAAACGAGTAAATCGTCGAAACCGTCGTTGTTCAAATCGACGACATTGAAATTACGGACAAACTCGTATTCATAGTTTTCCACAGGGAAAAACACAGGATTGCCAAACCCAAATGCTCCGTTGCCCTCAAATATATAATAACCTGTGGGGCCCAATTGGAAATCACTCATTTGAACAATAATATCGAGGTGTTCATCTCCATTGTAGTTCACTAGCTTTATGTTGTCAAGCCCCTTATCAGTCCAAGTTATACTGCTTGGAAACCAAATCGAATCCATCTTTTGGAATTCTTCATTACCAAGGTTCTTATAGACCCAAAGGTGTGAATCACTGGTCGATCGGCCTTCCACCACATCGTCCCACCCGTCACCATCGATATCAAAAACCACCAGACCGTTAGTATTGTAGCCGTCATATACATACGGATGGACATATCCCTCGCGAGGAATCAGTGTGTCCGTCGTATAGAGAATAAGCGGGGCGTCAACAATATCGTCCTTCCCATCGTGATCCATGTCGCATACTGCAGGCTTGTGAAGAGAACCCACTGAAAAAATCGCTTCTGTATTAAAGTTGCCAGAGCCATCGTTACAAACATAACCCAAACCAGATTCAGTGTTGGCATGATAATCGTTTGCTACCGCTATGTCGGGAAACGAATCGCCGTTGAAATCACCCGATGCCATCATCAAATAATACGGATTATCCAACTCAAACTGATAGCCATTATACCAAACCCATTCCGGCTGAATCAAAGGAGTCTCGGCAAAACGTTCGAAACCGCCGTTTCCGTCGTTGTAATCGATTCTTATGAAACAAGTGTCATAATCCGCGCCTCCGTTGAATACGTAGGCATACGAGGCAATGTCGAGGCTGCCGTCCTTGTCGAAATCTTCCAAAAGGAAAGACAACAGTGCCTGGTCATAACCCATGTGCATGTCGGGTTTGAGGCTGCTAATGTTTTGGGAACATTCAAGGTGTCCTGTCCCGTCGTTGAGGTAAATAGAGAATATCACATTGTTTCCAGGCATATTGAGTCGGCTAACGACCACATCGGCAAATCCGTCATTGTTGACATCACCAACCTTGATACTGCGCGACTCGGGTAGCAATTCGTACATCTCGCCGCGCACTTGTGCTTGCATCGTCACCCCTCCCGCCATCAGCAGGAGCGCAAGCAGGGTGTAAAATCTTGTTGCTTTCATTGTGTTACAGTTTTGAAATTTTCGCAAAGTTAAAGATAAAGATTACATGTCAAGAGCTTTTCGGGGGCAATTCCTGCCTTGTCCATACTTTTTTTTGTTGCCAACTTTTCAAAATATTGTTTTTCAATGATTTGAAAAATAGCAGCAAAACGGCTTGTCCCTATTTTTTT
>CACXQO010000242.1 GCA_902769815.1 uncultured Bacteroidia bacterium
CGTGAAGAACCTCGTGCCCAACGACGAGACCATCGAGCAGAGCAACGACGAGGATTTGCCTATTTTGCAGACCAACCTTCCCACATACGAGATTGCTGGCTTGGTTTATAATCTGTTAAACAAATAGTTATCACAAAACCGACAAAACCCAAAAAACAAAAGTTGGATTGGAAAGCACGCCAACTGGCTGCTTTCCGGCGGCGAGCGGTTGCGAGCCGCCAAACCTTTCCAAATAGTTTTGCCTCGTTTTGAAAGTTTTGTGACAAAAAAATGCCTATGGAACTCAAGTCATATAGAGCCGACCTCCACCTGCACACGGTGCTTTCGCCGTGCGGCGACCTCTATATGAGTCCCTCCGCCATCGTCGAGCAGGCTAAGAAGCTCCACCTCGATGTCATCGCTATTTGCGACCACAACACCACGCGACAAGTGAAGGTGACCCAAAAAATCGGGCGCGAAAACGGCATCCTCGTCATCGGCGGCGTAGAAATCACCACACAGGAAGAAGCCCACGCCCTGGCCTATTTCGAAAACGACGAGCAATTGGACAAGTTCCAAGAATTTCTCGACGCGCACCTTCCCCACATTCCGTTGGACGAAGAAAAATTTGGCTATCAACTTATTGTGGATGAGAACGAGGAAGTGGTCGGCGACGAGGAATGGCTGCTGTGGAGCGCACTGGATGCGGACTTGGACCAACTTTATGATGTGGTGCATGAAATCGGAGGGCTGTTTGTTCCGGCGCACGTCAACAAGCCGGCGAGCAGTTTGGTGAGCCAATTGGGCTTCGTGCCGCCCGACATCAAGGCGGATGCCTTGGAAATCTCGAAGCATGTCACCAAGCCCGACTTTTTGAAGAAATACGCCTATCTGAAGAAGTTCAACTTCACCAAGAGCAGCGATGCGCACTTCCTACACATCATTGGCGAGGTGCATTGCGTGCTGCACATGTACGACAAGACCTTCGACGAGTTCCGCAAGACCCTGCACGGCGAGGACGGACGCTACATCGACACTGAACCCAAGGAAAAACTACAACTCTTATTCGGATGAAAGAACTATCAATGCACGTTTATGACCTGATGGAAAACTCGACGGCGGCCAACTCCACTCTCGTCGAACTGACCATCAAAGACAGCCTGAAAGACAACATATACGCCTTCACCATCAAAGACAACGGTAAGGGCATGTCGCCCGAGTTTTTGGCCAAGGTGACCGACCCGTGGACCACATCACGCACCACGCGCAAGGTCGGCTTGGGCTTGCCGCTTATCAAGATGAACACCGAGAACGCTGGCGGCGGCATGAAGATCGAGAGCGAGGTCGGGAAAGGTACCGTCTTGAACTTCTGGTTCCAGCACGACCACCTCGACCGTCCCCCGATGGGCGACTTGGCAGGCTCGTTGGTGATGCTGTTTTCGGCCCACGAGGACATCCATTTCATCTACAAGCACATCACCGACGACGGCGAGTTCGTCTTTGACACCGACGAAATCAAGGAGGCTTTGGACGGAATGCCCATGACCGACGTCAGCATCATGAAATACCTGAAGGAGATGATTCAGGAGAACTTGGAGGAGATACATTATAACGATTGATTCTAAATATTTACGTATTTTTGGATAAATTGACCAAAAAGATTTGCGTAAACCAAACTAAAAGCTTAATTTTGCGCTCGAAACTGATAATTCAACGAAGATAAATCAAAAGTTCAGAAATGGAACGGGTTTTCAAGCGCAAACTATATGACCGGCTTCTTGAATGGAAGCGCATTCAGAATGGCAAGACCGCTATCTTGATTGAAGGCGCACGACGTGTCGGCAAATCGACTCTCGTAGAACAGTTTGCCAAAAACGAGTACGAATCATACATACTCATCGACTTCAATGAGGCATCCGAAGAGGTGAAGTCTTTGTTCGACAATCTGATGAACAAAGATTTCATATTTCTGCAACTTCAATCCATATATAATGTAGTTCTTCAAAAGCGCAAATCGGTCATCATCTTCGACGAAGTGCAGAAATGCCCCAATGCACGCCAGGCCATCAAGTATCTTGTCAAGGATGGCCGCTATGATTATATTGAGACAGGCTCGCTCATCAGCATCAAGAAAAACACAAAGAACATCACGCTACCAAGCGAAGAGGAACGTGTCACACTCTACCCAATGGATTTTGAGGAGTTCCGTTGGGCATTGAACGACGAAGCCACAGTTCCTCTGCTCCGCTCATTTTACGAGCAGCGACTTCCTCTCAGCAAAGCCCACCGCGAAAAAATGCGCGATTTCAGACTTTATATGCTTGTTGGAGGTATGCCACAATCGGTTGAAGCCTATCTTGAAACGAACAATTTCAGTATGGTGGACCTTGTCAAGCGTGGTATCATCAATATTTATCAGGATGATTTCCAGAAACTTGATTCGACAGGGCGTTTGGAAACGCTTTTTATGAATATTCCATCGCAATTGAACCAGACGAGCAATCGATACAAGCCGTATGCCGTGCTTGGTGATGTAAACGAAAACAAAATAATGGAGTTCCTTAAAGACCTTGAAGACAGCAAAACCGCCCTTTTCTCCTATCACTCCAACGACCCAAACGTGGGTATGTCGTTGACAAAAGATATCTCTAAATTCAAGATTTTCTGTACTGATACGGGTTTGTTTGTCACCCTTGCCTTTTGGGACAAAGACTATACCGAAAATGTCATCTATCAGAAACTGCTGAACGACAAACTCAGCACCAACCTCGGTTATGTTTATGAAAATATGATAGCGCAGATGCTGGCAACTTCGGGCGACAAACTGTTTTATTATACCTGGCCTAAGGACGACACACATAACTACGAAGTTGACTTTCTGCTTTCGCGTGGCAACAAACTCGTGCCTATCGAAGTCAAATCGTCAGGATATAAGACCCATGCTTCGTTGGATGCCTTTTGCAAGAAGTATTCGTCGCGCATCGATCATCCAGTCATGATTTACACGAAAGACCTTCAAAATGACGAGAGCACTTTGCTGCTGCCAGTGTATATGACGATGTTGGTGTGAGAATGAATTATGGCAATCAAAATCGAAAGAAGGCGCGACAATCATGCCGCGCCTTCTTTTTTTGTTTTCTGTTTTGCTTTGCAAATGCTGATATTCAAGGCTTTCTGATTGTAAATATGAAAGAACTGGGAAAAATACCCTCTCCCGACGGGAGAGGGTTTGTTAGGTAAGGTGTTTCCACCAAGGTTAAAATCTTTAACACCGGTTAATTTTTATCCGTTTCTACTATCCTTGTTGTAGCATCTTCAATATTCGGTGCATTCTTTACTGCATCTTCACCAAAACCCTCTATTAGCCTGTCCATAGGCAATCTTATACACGCCTTATGGTTATATTTATTTTCACCGGACACCTGATACATGGGTCTCCTTATATAACTAGGTACATATGCCATCTTATAATCTTCATTCCAATTTCCGTTCTCATCTACGCTTTTATACAACATCAGGTATCTGCCATCCTCTTCTCTTGGGGTTTCTGATATAGCGATAAACTGTCCTTCCAGAACCGCTACCTTATGGTCTTTTAACTGGTTTTTATATCTAAATAAATACCATTCTGCATCATTTGGATTTTTGTCACCGCCCCCCCCATACTCTAAAAAATTCACCTCTCACTCTAACATAAAGATTAGGGAGTTCCGGCTCTTGAGGATTCTGAACAACTACTTCTGTTGTCGGATAAGATGCATTTTGTCTGTTACAATTATCCGCAGCAGCACTCTGATTAAGCGGGCTCATAGCTATTAATACAGCAATAGGTACAGCCTTTGCTGCCGAAGTCATGTGTTGTCCCCCATCAGGTTTGCACCCTTTTTTATGTTTATCTCCAAAACTTACATGAGATACATAATCCATTCTCGATATCGGTTGTATAGCCATTTTCATTACCCCATTTTTATTAGTTTATAAATCAAAATTGTTTATTAATAGTGATGCGTTAATTTTTGGAATTTTATTGTAACTTATTATAATTTAATACACTATGTGTATTTATCGATTTTTTGATTTGAAATTGATTTTAAATTGTTCAATTAATGGACATAAATATATTAACGCAACAGTAGTAATTGTTTATCTTACTTTAATCAAAGTAGTGTGCAAATTTACAAAGAAATCGTAATAGCAAGAGGGATTTGGTGTTTTTTTCTTATTTTTGCGGCAAATTAAGCGACTCTCATTGGGTTGACGCTAGATTGCTTCGTTCCTCGCAAATCGCAGATTCGACGTAGTCAATGACGCAAAGCGACGACAAGTTTGTCATACGTCCCGCGTCCCGAAGTCCCGAGTCAACAAACAACAAATCAAAGATTCGACGTAGTCAATTAAACGATTAAACAATACAACAATCAACAATAAAATGAAACTCAGAGAAATATCTGAACTTTTGAACGCCAAGGTGCGTTGCGGCGAAGACCGTTTGGACGAAGAACACGAAACCGCCTTCGCCTCTGACTTGATGAGCGATGTGCTCACCCTCGGCGACTACAACCCCGTGATCCTGACGGGATTATGCAACATGCAAACCATCCGCACCTGCGAGATGGGCAACCTCGACATCATCGTCCTCGTGAGGCGGAAAAAAGCCACCGAAGAGATGATCGAGGAAGCCGAGGACGAAGGCATGGTGGTCATGGAAAGCGACTTCTCCATGTTCAAGGCCTGCGGACTGCTCTTCAAAGCGGGGCTGTTGCCCATTTTCTGATGTCTAACCAAAACACAACGCCATGCATTTAGAATACCAAGTATATGAAGCGGACTTTGTGAACGCCGGAGCCGCATCGAGTGCCATCAAGAAGACCTTGAAGCAACTCAACGTCAGTCCGCAAATCGTGAAACGGGTGGTCGTAGCCCTCTACGAGGCCGAGGTGAACGCTATCGCCCACGCTTACGGCGGCATGATTTACGCCGACATCGAACCCGACAAGATTATCCTGAAGGTGGAAGACAAGGGTCCGGGCATCCCCGACATCGCCTGGGCCATGCAGGAAGGCAACTCCACCGCCTCGCCCGAAGTCCGCAACATGGGCTTTGGCGCAGGAATGGGCCTGCCCAACATCCAGAAGAACGTCGACAAACTCAACGTCCAATCCACCGTGGGCGTAGGAACGACGGTCGAGATGGAGGTGAATTTCGCCTAATGTTTTATTGGGCGAACACACTGGTTCGCCCCTACGAACAACAATTCAACGATTCAACAAACAACAATTCAACGATATGGACAAGATTCCGTTTTTCCACGCCCTGAAAATCGACGAGGACACCTGCATAGGCTGTTCGCGCTGCATGAAGATTTGCCCCACTGAGGCGTTGCGCGTGCGCGACGGCAAGGCCGTTCTGATTCCCGACCGTTGTGTCGATTGCGGCAATTGCTTCAAGGTGTGCCCCACCCGCTCCATCTTTGTCGAGCAAGACGATTTCGAGGCCATCTTCAACTTCCCCGTCCGTGTGGCTTTGGTGCCAGCGGTCTTCATGGGCCAATTCCCTAACGACATCACAGTGTCGCGTATCTACTGCATACTCAAGGAGTTGGGATTTACACACATCATCGAGGCGGAATCGTCCATACCTGTTTACACGGCTGCCAAAAAGAAATACGCCGCCGAAAATCCCGACATCAAACCGCTGATTTCGACCTTCTGTCCCGCCATTGTGCGCCTGATTCAGGTGAAATTCCCCGGCCTCACTGAGAACCTCATCCCGCTGCGGGCTCCCATTGACATTACAGCCATGTATATCCGCCGAAAAATCAAGGAGGAAATGGACTTGAAGGACGACCAAATCGGCATTTTCTACATCACGCCTTGCGCGGCCAAAATCGCTGCCGTGAAAAATCCCGTGGGCGAGGAAAAGTCGTTGGTTGACGGGGTGATTAATATGGACTTGCTTTACAACCGCGTCTATCACGAAATCAAGAAGCAAGGCCACGGCTACAAGGAGCAGAAACTGCCCGTTTCGCAACTCTCCGCCGACGGTGTGTTGACCTCATTGACCAACGGCGAGCGCCGCCTCTCCGATGCCAAGCACTCCTACTCCATTGACGAAATCCATAATGTCATTGAGTTTTTGGAAAAGGTTGAAAACGAGGAGATTGAAAATGTCGACTTCCTCGAATTGCGCGCCTGCGACCAAAGTTGCCCGGGCGGCATCCTGACCTGCGACAACCGTTTCCTCATCTGCGAGCGAGTGTTCGGCCGTGCCCGCAAAATCGCCGACCGCGAGCGCAAGGGCGAACAGACCAAAGACCACGAATTGGAGGAAGAACGCAACTACCTGATGCGCCACATGAAGGTTGACGAAATCCATCCGCGCAGTATGCTCGTCTTGGACGACAACATCGCCGTCGCCTTGGAGAAGATGAAGAAAATCGACGAATACCGCGCCCGCCTGCCCCAGACCGACTGCGGCATTTGCGGTGCGCCCACCTGCGACGCCCTTGCCCGCGACATCGTTTGCGACAACGCCGAACTCACCGACTGCGTCTTCATCCAGCGCAACCTCGAAGCCCGAGGCAACATGGATGTCCACGAATCCCTCAAAATCATGGAGGTGATTTGGGGCAAGGCCAAGATGAATGACTATGTGAAGAAGAAATAGTTTCTTTCCTTACTTATACAAAAAAACGACCGCCCCCGAAAAGAGCGGTCGTTTTTCATTCAGGCAACCAGAAACAATCATTCCCCCTTCTGGGCTTTCTCTTGCTTCTCAAGGTTTTCCTTCAGGCCGGCAAGCACTTCGAGGTCGCCGAGGGTGCTGTGTTCAATGTTTTCATTGATTTCCTTCACAGTACGCTTGGCTTGCTTGGCTGCCTTTTCGGCTGCCTTCTCTTCTGCGCTCTTGGGTTCCTTCTCTTCCTCTACTTTTGGCAGGGCAAGGATGATCTTCTTGCTTTCCTTGTTGAATTCAAGGACCTTGAACTCGAGTGTGTCGTCCACCTTGGCGTTGGTGCCGTCTTCCTTCTTCATGTAGCGGCTGGGGCAGAAGCCTTCCACGCCGTAAGGCAGTGAAATGACGGCGCCTTTGTCGTTAGCGCTGATGACGGTGCCTTGGTGCATCGAGCCGACGGTGAACACGGTCTCGAACACGTCCCAAGGGTTCTCTTCGAGTTGCTTGTGGCCGAGGCTGAGGCGGCGGTTCTCTTGGTCGACGTCGAGGACGACGACATCGATGCTTTCGCCAACCTTGGTGAACTCAGCCGGGTGCTTGATCTTCTTCGACCAGCTGAGGTCGCTGATGTGAATCAGGCCATCGACGCCTTCTTCCAATTCGACGAAGATGCCGAAGTTGGTGAAGTTGCGCACGGTGGCGGTGTGCTTCGATCCAACCGGATAGCGGTCGGTGATGTTGGCCCACGGGTCGGGCATCAACTGTTTCATGCCGAGGCTCATCTTGCGTTCTTCGCGGTCGAGGGTGAGGATCTTGGCCTCCACCTCGTCGCCCACCTTCAGGAAGTCCTGAGCGGTGCGGAGGTGCTGCGACCACGACATTTCCGACACATGGATAAGACCTTCAACGCCGGGGGCAATCTCAACGAATGCGCCGTAGTCGGCGATGACGACCACCTTACCTTTAACGGTGTCGCCCACCTTGAGGTTGGTGTCAAGGGCATCCCACGGATGAGGAGTGAGTTGCTTGAGACCCAAGGCGATACGCTTCTTGTTGTCGTCGAAGTCGAGGATGACGACCTTGATCTTCTCGTCCAACTTGACCACCTCTTCGGGGTGCGTGATGCGGCCCCAGCTGAGGTCGGTG
>CACXQO010000243.1 GCA_902769815.1 uncultured Bacteroidia bacterium
GCTGTTCGCCAGAATCATCGGTAAAATCAGCGCGTTTACCGTGTTACAATACATCAACAAAACAAACAACAAACCTATTGGTCAAATTAAATATGCGCTGCTTTAATTCCGCCAACGAGTTTCAAGTTCCACTGCAGGTAGCAGGTTGCAATGGAGAGCTCAATATCGTCCATAGTGGTCTCAAGCACCTCGCCATCAGAACTAAACACAACTGATTTCCTGTTTTCCGCGATTTTCAGTTGGGATTTTATAAGTGCTTAAATTTCAGCAGAATCTCTTTCAAGAATTTGCGTTTTTGGGTGTCCCGTGCTATCTTTGCGGCATGTTTGTACGTCGCAAGGTCAACAAGTCGGGCAGCACCAGCGTCCAGGTGGTGGACAAAAGCGGTGGGGGATACCGTGTCGTGTGCAGCCTTGGGGCGGCGAGCGAGGAATGGGAGATCCAGCGTCTTGAGGCCAAGGGGAGGCAATATGTCAAGGAGCACAGCCACCCGGAGCTTCCCCTTTTCGGCCAAGGCATTGACGAGAGGCTTGAGGAGCTGGTCTCCGGTTTGGGCAACAGCCAAGTGCAGGTAATCGGTCCTGAGGCAATCTACGGGAAGCTAAACGACGAGATAGGATACGGTGCCGTAGGCAGCAGGATGTTCAGGCATCTGGTCGTCTGCCGCCTGTTCAACCCGGGGAGCAAGCTCAAGACCATCGACTACCTTGCCCGGTACCTGGGGGAGACCTACAGCCCCGACCAGATATACCGTTTCCTGGACAGCCTCAGCCACCGCAAGGGGAAGGCTTCTGACGGGCCCGACATCAAAAGCCTCGTCGAGCGCATCAGCTTCGAGAAGACGAAGCAGGAGTGCGGAGGATGGGGCAGCACATGAAGCGTGTCGGCACCGTTGACACGAGAACGGACGGCGGCTTCGTCGCCCAGTCTGCGGTGTACAAGGCGAGACGCTGCGAGGGATGCCCGCTGCGCTGGGGGTGCTACAAGGGCATGGCCCCCGCAAGGACCATAACGGCCAACCACAGCCTGATGGAGCTCAAGCGACAGGCGCGGGAGAGGCTCACCTCTGGGAGGGGGCTCGAACACCGCTCGCGGCGTCCCATAGAGCCCGAGGCCGTCTTCGGCCAGATGAAGCACAACATGCAGTACAAACGCTTCCGGCACTTCGGCAAGGACAAGGCCGCCATGGACTTCGCCTTCTTCGCCATCGCCTTCAACACCAAGAAAATGGCCGCAACCATGAAAAAGGCGGCATGAATGCCTTTTACACCTCTCATATGCGCCATAGTGGCAGATCACACGGCCTCTTTTCGGCCTCATGGAAGGCTTCTGCCCATAAATGCAAAAAACGCGGCATGAACCTCTCGATGGCTCACAACCGACCATACGAGACATAAAAAGAGGATGTGACTGTTTTGACACACCCTCATGTCATTGACGACGATTGGGCAAACTTGAAATATACGTCCTGTTTTCCTCGCAATAATACACAAAATTTCTGCCAAGCATCAAATTGCGCCCTGTTTTCCGTATTTTTGCGCTCAATAACTATTAAAATCTCAAGGATTATGCTACAAAAAGGAACAAAAGCCCCTTATTTCGAGGGCAAGGATGAAAACGGTAATCTCGTGAAACTGAGCGATTTTGCCGGAAAGAAATTAGTGCTTTACTTCTACCCCAAGGATAGCACGCCGGGCTGCACCGCTGAGGCCTGCGACCTGCGCGACAACTACGAGCGTTTCCTCGCTTTGGGTTATAACGTGCTGGGCGTGAGTCGCGACAGTGCCACCTCGCACCAACGCTTCATTGCCAAATACAACCTGCCTTTCCACCTCATCGCCGACACCGAATTGTCGATTTTGAAGGCTTACGAGGCATGGGGCGAGAAAAAGATGTACGGAAAAGTGACCGAAGGCACGCTTCGAACAACTTATGTCATTGACGAAGAGGGCGTTATCATCGATGCCATTGGAAAAGTCGACACAAAGAACCATACTTCACAAATTCTTTAAGACATGAAAAGGATTATTATTATAGGAACGATGGCCGCCATTCTGTTTTGCGGCAGCCTTCAAATCAAGGCACAAAACAGCGGCATTACTCAGTATTTCGGCAAGGAAGAGATGCCTAACCTCATCAAATGCCTGCCTCCTCCGCCCGACACCATAGGGACTGATTTTGCCAACGACATCATGCGCTATATGTGGGGCAAGATGCAGCGCAACGACTCGGTTCGCGCCGCTCTCGTGTTTCGCGATGCGGTATGGGACTATGACTCGCTTTTTGCCGTCTTTAGTGTGCCTTTCGGCCTCGAAATCTCAAAAGAAAGCACGCCCGATATTTACAAACTCATGGTGAACAGCCTCTCCACCATCGACCAAACGCGCGTTGAGCCGAAGGCTTTCTACCATCGCAAGCGTCCGTTTGAACGTTTCCATGAGCACATGCTTACGAGATATGAGGAGGCTGAATTGTCAGGTGAAGGCTCCTATCCCTCAGGCCACAGCCAGCGAGGCTATGCTGCCGCTTTGCTGCTTTCAGAGGTCAATCCGGCCAATGCCGACACCATTATGGCTCGAGGTTTTATGTATGGCGAGAGCCGTGTCATTGCAGGTGCCCATTGGCAGAGCGATGTGGACGCCAGCCGCCTTTGTGCAGCCATTGGCCTCGCCCGACTGCACACCAGTCAGACCTTCCTCGCACAACTTGGCAAGGCTCAGGCTGAGTTCAAAAGACTGACAGGGGCTTTGCCATCAACGGAAGATTGCAGCCAATTCGTGAATTTGGCCGATGCCATTCCCGATGCCATTTTGGAGATTCGCTATTACAGCACATACAATTTCGTCGGGAAGCGGGTGGATGGCTATTTGGAGCCTGTCGCATTGCTGACCCGTCAGGCCGCCGACAGCCTTCGCGCCGTGAGCGACGATTTGAAGGAACAAGGCTATCGCCTGAAGATATACGATGCCTACCGTCCACAATGCGCAGTCGACCATTTCGTGCGTTGGGCTTCTGATGTCAACGACACCCTTATGAAGCCTTATTTCTACCCAGAAGTGCCTCGCGACAGCCTTTTTGAATTGGTCTACATTGCCGATAAGAGCAGTCACACTCGCGGTTCCACAGTCGATTTGACCTTGTTCGACATGAGGACAGAAAAAGAAGTCGATATGGGCGGCACTTTCGACTGGTTTGGCCACGAAAGCCATCCCGATTTTGGCGGAAACCCCGAAACAGGCGAGTTCAATGACAACGGCAAAATCACCGCCGAGCAGTTTCATAACCGTATGATTTTACGAGAGGCTATGCTGCGTCACGGCTTCAAGCCTTTTGATACGGAGTGGTGGCACTTCACTTTGGAAAACGAACCGTTTCCTGATACTTACTTTACTTTCCCGGTGAGGAAACTTCAACCTTAAGCATCAGTTTTTCCATCTCATAAATCCTTCGTTCACCTCGTGGTGGCGGATTTGTGCAAAAGTAAAATCGATGCCCAAGCCGACGATATACGACACCTCCAGCATCGGTGAGGCGCGGTTCAGCCGCTCCACCAATGGGGAGGTCGAGACCTTTTCGTATAGTAATGGTTTCTGAGATAATTCGACTGGCAAAAATAGAGAATTTGTGCTTATCATCGCATTAATTTACCATTGCGAGGTGTATTTTATGGAATATTTCACTTCCGAAAGTGCAAATCTCCAATTATTTCCTAAATTTGCAGTCCTAAAAAGTCGAAAAAAGATTCAAAACCGATACGAAAATGAAAGTAAAAGAATTAGTCGAAAAACTCAACCTCAAGGTTTTGTCGGGCGAGAAAGGCCTTGACAGAGAGATAGATGGCTGCTACATCAGCGACCTTTTGAGCGACGTGATGGGCAACGCCATGGAAGGCAACATCTGGATTACACTCCAAACCCACAAGAACGTGATGGCCGTGGCATCGCTGAAGGAAATGTCGTGCATCATCCTCGTGAAGAACCTCGTGCCCAACGACGAGACCATCGAGCAGAGCAACGACGAGGATTTGCCTATTTTGCAGACCAACCTTCCCACATACGAGATTGCTGG
>CACXQO010000244.1 GCA_902769815.1 uncultured Bacteroidia bacterium
AGGTTGACATATTTGGCAGGATAGAACTTGATGTCGCCATTCAACACGGGTTTCAGTGCGATGTCGGCGAGGTGTTCCATCTTGAGGAACCACTGCATCGAGAGCTTTGGCTCAATCGGCACATTGGTACGCTCGGAGTAACCCACCTTATTATTATAGTCCTCAATCTTTTCCAGCAGTCCGGCTTCCTTCATGTCGATGATGATCTGCTTGCGGCAGTCCTCACGGCTCATACCGACATAAATTCCAGCAGCCTCGCTCAAGGTGGCGTCATCATTAAAGATATTGATGCTTTGCAGGTTGTGCTTCTCGCCCAACATATAGTCATTCACATCGTGGGCGGGAGTGACCTTCAGACATCCGGTGCCGAACTCAATGTCGACATAATCATCCTCGATGACGGGAATGACACGGTTGACTAACGGCACTACGACCTTTTTGCCGCGCAGCCATTGGTTCTTGGGGTCGGCGGGGTTGATGCACATGGCGGTGTCGCCCATAATGGTCTCGGGGCGGGTGGTGGCCACCACGGCATAGCGGCGACCTTGCTCATCGGTGTGGATGATTTCGCCTTCAGCACCTGTGGCACCTGATCCGTCGTCCTCGTGGAGGTAATAGCGCAGGTAGAACAACTTGCTGTGCTCATCTTTGAAGATGACTTCCTCGTCGCTCAAAGCCGTTAAAGCTTTCGGGTCCCAGTTGACCATGCGTACACCACGGTAAATCAGGCCTTTGTTATACAGGTCGACGAAGGCGCGGATGACGCTCTTCGAGCGGATTTCGTCCATGGTGAACGAGGTGCGTTCCCAATCGCAAGAGCAGCCGAGGCGGCGCAACTGCTTGAGGATGATGCCACCGTGCTCGTGGGTCCAGTCCCAAGCGTGCTTGAGGAACTCCTCACGGCCGATGTCCGTCTTCTTGATGCCCTGCTGCGCCAGCTTGTTCACCACCTTGGCTTCGGTGGCGATGGAGGCGTGGTCAGTGCCAGGTACCCAGCAGGCGTTTTTGCCTTGCATACGGGCGCGGCGGATCAGGATGTCCTGAATCGTGTTGTTCATCATGTGGCCCATGTGAAGCACGCCGGTCACATTCGGCGGAGGGATCACGATGGTATAGGGTTCGCGTTCGTCGGGAGTGGAGTGGAAGTAGTTCTTGTCCATCCAGTGTTCGTACCATTTGCCTTCAACTTCCGAAGGGCTGTATTTGCTGCTGATTTCCATTTATAGGATGTTTAATTGTTGACTGTTGAATTGTTTAATTGTTGTTTGACGCGGGACTTCGGGACGCGGGACTTTTTTGTTGTCGCTTTGCGTCGCTGCGAGGAACGAAGCAGTCCGTTCATTTTGCGTTCAAAACAATCGGCAAAAGTAGGGATTTTTTTGCTTGATTGGTTTCTTTTCCATAATTTTGCAGTCAAATAAGGCAATGCACGATGGCAAAAAGTGAATGGATTAAGGCTTAGATCTTTTGCTTTCAAGAAAATTCACTCGCAATAGCATTGGTTTTCGAAAATTTTGGTAATTTTGCAGAAAATATGTAACCGACGATCTAATACGACCACGCTATGAACGGACAGCGATACATCAGCCCGTACACCGACTTCGGTTTCAAGTACATCTTCGGCAGCGAGTTGAACAAAGAATACTTGATTTCGTTCTTGAATGCCCTTTTCGAAGGCAGGCACAACATCACGGACATCACTTACCAGAATTCGGAACATCTTGACGAGGTTGTGTATTCGCGCCGTGCCATATTTGATGTATATTGCACAACCGACAAGGGCGACCATATCATCGTGGAGATGCAGAACGTGGACCAGGACTATTTCGCCGACAGAATGGTGTATTATTCCACCTTCCCCATCCGTGAGCAAGCCAAGCGCGGCGACTGGGACTACAAGCTGAATCCCGTCTACACAATAGGCATCCTGAACTTCATTTTCGACAAGAGCAGCGACGATGTCCACCACGAGGCCAAGCTGATGAACGTGGCGACCAAGGAAGTGTTTTACGACAAGTTGTCGTTCATCACGATTGAGTTGCCCAAGTTCAACAAGAAGGAAGACGAGTTGGTGACGCTTTACGACAAGTGGTTGTTTGTGTTGCGCAACCTTTCGAGGTTGATGGAACGCCCCGCTGCTTTACAAGAAAGGGTGTTTGCCTCGCTTTTCCGCCATGCAGAGATAGACAAGATGCAACCTAATGAGCGCAGACAATACGAAAAATCCTTGTTTGACTACAACGACATTAATAATAGTAATGTGAAGCACTTCCGTGAGGGCAAAGAGGAAGGCCTAAGAGAAGGCAAGGAAGAAGGCTTGAGAGAAGGCAAGGAAGAAGGCATGAAAGAAGGTGAAAGGAAAAAAGCCTTAGACATAGCCCGCAAGCTGAGAGCCGCCGGTGTGGATGATGCCGTCATTCTCGCCACAACGGGATTGGAAGAAAATGAATTGAAATCGTTATAAACCAACAAGATAAAAATGACAGTTTACAGAAAAGACAAACGAAAAGGTTGACATAGATGAGAGCAACCATCGAATTGCCGCGAGGTTTGTATTTCGTGAAAATGAATGGCGTGACACGGAAGATTGTGGTGGAATAGTTTTTTTGGGCACGCAGAAATCGCAGAATCTTATGAATCGCAATGCGACGTAATTTTGTCCGATAGGCTTCTGCGTATTCAGCGGATTCTGCGTGAATAATCATCGTCCGGCAGGTTCTGCATATTAAGCGTGAGGCAAATCCATCCTCGGCCTACGGGTCGGGGATTTTTTTGTTCTGTTTTTCTCCTTTTTTGCGTGTGCAACCGATTTTTCCCTATCTTTGTCCGCCAAAGTTGTAGAAATTTTTATTCATCAATTAAATTCATAACATTATGGTTTTATTATCAACAAATGTGACAATGGTGATCCTGCTGGTTATCCTCGCAGTGGTCGCCGGGTTCCTCATTTTCTATGTCTCAAAGGCAAAGAAGGAACATCCTAAAGGCTTGATTGCAGCCGCTTTAAGTAACATGGGTGAGCGTTTCGGCTACTACATCATGAACGCCATCCTGTTGTTGTTCATTGTGTCGAAGTTCGGGTTGCCCGATGCCACCGCAGGCCTCATCTACTCGGTGTTCTACTTCGGCATTTACGTGTTGAGTCTCGTTGGCGGTATCATCGCCGACCGCACCCAAAACTACCACCGCACTATCCAGTGGGGCTTGATCATCATGGCCCTCGGTTATGTGGGCATGGCCATCCCGTTGTTCAGCCAAGATGCCAACGGTCTCATCGTTGATGGCAATGGAAAATGGTGGGGCATCCTCATCTTCACTTGCGTGGCCTTGCTGTTCATCGCTTTTGGTAATGGTCTGTTCAAGGGCAACTTGCAGGCTCTCGTCGGTCAGATGTACGACAACTTCGAGGCCGAGGCTGCCAAGAAAGGCCCAGAGGCTTTGGCCGTGGCCAAGGACAAGCGCGACAGCGGTTTTCAGATTTTCTATGTGTTCATCAACATCGGTGGCGTGATTGCTCCCTTCGTGGCCCCTATGCTGCGCGAATGGTGGCTGAAAGCACACAACTTCATCTACAACGCCGACATGTCGGCCCTGTGCCACCAGTATCTTGCTGACGGTCAGGTGACGCAAAAGTTCACCGAAACGATGGCAAACTCTGTGCTGCCCACCGCCGACTACGGCACCAACCTGACGCAGTTCTGCTCCGATTATATCCTGACCTTCAACCAAGGTGTCCACTTCTCGTTCTTCGTTTCGGTGGCTGCCATGCTCATTTCGCTGATTATCTTCTTCACGCAAAAGAGCAAGTTCCCGCAACCCGCCAAGAAGGTCGCTGCTGAGACCGTGGGTTACACTGCCGAGGAAAAGGCTGCCATGGCCAAGGAAATCAAGCAACGTATGGCCGCTTTGTTTGCCGTGTTGGGCATCGCCGTGTTCTTCTGGCTCTCGTTCCACCAGAACGGACAGTCGCTGTCGGTCTTCGCCCGCGACTTCGTCGATTCGTCGAGCATCGCTCC
>CACXQO010000245.1 GCA_902769815.1 uncultured Bacteroidia bacterium
AGCCACGGGCAGCACGTTGGTGCCGGTATAGACGAGGGTCATACCAGCGGTGGTGTGCGAGGTGGCGGTCAGTTCGCTGTCGCTCACGTTGGCCATCCAGATGCTGATGCCGTTTTGGGCCGTGGTGCAGGTGGTCGAACTCACATACCAGCTCAGGCTCGTCATCGGGGCGGTGGTCACGCCGGCCTCGTTCAGCTCGGAAGCGAGGAAGAGGTTCTCACCGATGGAGTAGTTCCACAAGGTGTGGAAGGGGAAGTAGGTCGAAGTGTTGGTCGAGGTTTCGTCGCCAATCATGGCTTCGAAAGCACCACCGGTGGCACCACCACCAACGGTGGGACCAACATAGTAGTTGTCGGCCATGGGGCCGCCTTCGCCGTAGAAGTCCTCAGTGTAGAGGGCCACCTTGCCATTGGCACCGGTGGTAACGGCGGCATCCAGCATCACGTCGTTGTCGAACACGAGTTTGTAGACGGCATCGTTGCCTTCAGGAATTTCGGGGAAGGGCAGCGTGTAGTCGTTGTGCAAGGTCGTGTTGTGAGCCGTGGCGGGCCATTCCACAAACGGGAAGGTCGTGGCCTGCTGGCAAGCGAGTTCCCAAACGTCAGGAGTGACGGGTTGGTACAACTCGACCACGAGAGGCCACACATAGGCTGCGCGGTTGCCTTCGGTGATGGCAACAAACTGACGCTCGATGACACCGGCTTGGGTGCCATTGGTGCTCATGACCAAATCAACGTCGTTGTTGTTTCTCACTTGGAAAGGCAGTTCCTCACCTTCAACAGTGAACAAGCCATCGCTCGGGGTGAAGTCGAGGACGGTCACCGTGTAGGTGGCACCTTCGGTGTACATGGTGAAGTTGAAAGGCTCCATCCAAGCACCCACCGGGCGCACGCCCATGTTCAGTCTGTCGATGATTTCGTCTTCGCCGTCCATGTATTTCACATGGAGTTGGTTACCTGCGCCACCACCGGGGGTGATGTCGATTTGGATGTTGTTGCGGTAGTTCTGCACATACTTCGTACCGCTGAACGAATCCATGTCGTACGGGTTGGGGTCAGCCGTGTCGCTGTGACCCGAAATCAAACCGCCAGTAACGCTGGTGTAGTAGAAGTAACGGGTGCTGTAGCCCGAGGTGTACTCGTGCATACCAATCATCAGGTTACTTGTACCATCGTACTGGAACGGGGTGTCGAGCGTGATGGTCGTCCAACCGTTGTTGAACGTCACCGTTCCGCTGAACACCATGTCAGAAGCCGTGACAGGCTCCCAGTCGGTGTTGCCCGAGAAGTTGGTTCTCGAGACGTTCTTCATGAAGACATCGACCGCATTGGTTTGCGAGTCGGTGCTCGACATGTTGAAACTGATGGCATTAATGGTGCCGGCAGTTCCAATTTCGCTGGCAGTGTAAACCTGCTCAACGTAGGAGTAGCCCCACAGCGAATTGTATGGGCCGTAGTAGGTCGTGCCCGTACCATCGCCGATGGTAACTACGTCTGCCTTCGCCACGCCTATGAAGGCGAGCAAAAGCGTCATCATCAAAGAAAATACTTTCTTTTTCATAATGAATTAATTTGGTTAGTAAATAGGTGAATTAAAATGTTGTTCTGGGTAAAAACGCCGAATGCACCAGTGCCAAAGAGCATGGTGACAATTTTTCTGCTAGGCATTGCGCAAAAAAATGAATGCATAGTAAACGCGTTTAATTAATGTCGACAACCTATTGACTAACAAATCGGGATTTACCCTTAGTGGAAAAGAAAAAAAATGCAAAAGTGGACTAAAAGGGTAAAAATCCTTGTTTGTGGCCTATCCAATTGGCCGTTCCAACATTTTCCCTATTTTTGTGCAAAATTTGCTCATGCCATGAAAATCATCCACACTGCCGACTGGCACATCGGACAGGATTTCTATCACTACGACAGGCGCGAGGAACATCAGCATTTCTTTCGCCAATTGTCCGAAATCGTCGCCCGCGAACAGCCCGATGCCTTGCTGGTGAGCGGCGATGTTTACCATACCTCCACGCCATCCAATGCCTCAGTGAGGCTTTACACGGAGAACATGGTGCGCCTGCACCAATGTTGCCCCACGATGCGTATTGTGGTCACTGCGGGCAACCACGACAGCCCCGCCCGCCTCGAATCCACTGGCGACCTTTGGAAAATGGCCAATGTGGATGTGGTCGGCAGCATTGATTACGATGCCGAAAACGACCATTACGACCCCGACCACAACATCATCGAAATTTCCGGCAAGGGCTTCGTCGTCGCTATACCTTATATTAATAGGCGTTACAACGCCGTCTTTCCACGAATGTTTGAAAATGTGGCCGAGCGCAACGCGAGAGGGCTTCCCGTGGTGGTAATGGGCCATTTGGCCGTTTCGGGCTGCGACCTTACGGGTCACGACCCGCGCATAGTGGGTGGTATGGAAAGCCTGATTCTCAGTGATTTGGGCGATGGTTACGATTACCTTGCTTTTGGGCACATCCACCGTCCGCAAACCTTGGATGAGCGCGTGCGTTACAGCGGCAGTCCCCTTCACGTCAGTTTCGATGAGAACTATCCGCACACGGTCAGCATCGTTGAGTTGGAAAAGCATGGTTCGGAACCGATTATCCGCGAGGAACGCATTTGTCAATTAATGCACACCTACACCGTGCCGAAGGAAGCCCTGCCTTTCGAGGAAGCCTTGAACGAACTGCTTCATTTCCAGCCGGAAGGGTCGGGTTATGTGCGCCTCAATATCAAGGTGAAAGACTACGCCCCGACCAATGCCGAAACGCACATTCGTGAGGCTTTGGCCGGCAAGCCCGAATTGAAATTCTGCTACATCAGGACGGAATACGAAAAACGTGCCTCGGCGACCGAAAAATCTCATTTCGGCATTGCGCAAATCAAGGAAATCAACCCCTTGGACATCGCTTTGGCGGCCTATCGCGAGCGTTTTGGCCACGAAATGGATGCCGAAAAACGGGAAATGCTACGAAAAATTGTAAATGAAGCGATTAGCCCCGTAGGGGCGACAGATCAATAAGCAGGTGGTGTAAACCCCTGCCCAAAAGCAACAATATGAAATTCAAGCAACTAACCATACACAATATCGCCTCCATCGCCGATGCTACCCTTCGTTTCGACCAAAAACCCTTGGCCGACGAGTCACTTTTCCTGATTTGCGGCGAGACCGGCTCGGGCAAGTCGACCATCCTCGATGCCATCTGCCTTGCGCTCTACAAAACCACGCCGCGCATCAAGCAGTCGAAGAGTGAGAAATATGTCGATGAGAGCCTGCAAGTCATCAAGAACGGCGAAAACGAGGGCATTCAGGTGAGCGACCCGCGCCAATACCTGCGCCGTGGGACGCGGGAAGGCTTTGTAAGTCTTTCTTTTACAGGCAATAACGGCGAGAATTGCTTGGCGCACATCGAGTTTGGCATTGTAGGGCGCAGCCAAAACCTGAAAAACACGGAGTGGACGCTCCAAGTCGACCGCGCGTTTTTCAACAAGGACAAGGACGTCAGGGCGCAGATTGTGGCCACGGTAGGCTTTGATTTTGATCAGTTTTGCCGCACTACCATGTTGGCGCAGGGCGAGTTCACTCGTTTCCTGAAAAGCGACGAAAAGGAGAAGTCGGACATCCTCGAGAAACTGACTGGCACCGAAATCTATTCCGAAATTGGGAAGCGCATTTACGAGGCCACCAAAGAGAAGGAAACCGCGAAGCAAAATGCCGATATAGCACTGAAAGCCATCAATTTACTCGATGATGAGGCATTGCAGAATCTCCGCGACGAACTGGTTCGATTGGAAAAGGAAAGCGCGGCACAATCGGCCTTGAAAAACCGCTTGGAAAAGCAAAAATCATGGTTGGAACGCGAGCGCGAACTTGCTGAGGCTGAACAAAATGCCGTGAAAGAAGTGGCTGCTTCTGAAGAAAAGAACCGCGAGCAACAGACCCTTGATGCGCGGAAAACCGT
>CACXQO010000246.1 GCA_902769815.1 uncultured Bacteroidia bacterium
GTTTCTGAAAACCAAAAGGAAACCGTAAGAAGGAAATACAACTTGCCTGAGACTTTCCTACTCAATGTGGGTGCCATCGAGCCGCGCAAGAACCAACTCCTAATTCTGAAGGCATTGAAAGCCAAAGCCATCGAAACGCCGTTGGTCATTGCGGGGAGAAAAACAGATTATCTTGCTGAATTACAACAGTTTATAGAGAACAAAAAACTCCAAAACCAAGTCCACATCCTGCCCAATGTGGATTTCGACGACCTGCCAGCCCTCTACCAAAACGCCTCGATTTTCATCTATCCATCTCATTTTGAAGGCTTCGGCATTCCCATCGTGGAAGCCTTGCAAAGCGGCGTACCCGTCATTGCGGCCAAGGGTAGTTGCCTTGAGGAAAGCGGCGGTACCAGCAGTCGTTATGTTTCGTCCAACGATGAGGCCGAACTTGCCGAGCAAATCATGATTGTTTTGAGAGATAACGAATTGAGAGACAATATGATAAAAAGTGGAAAAGCCTATGCCCAACAGTTTTCGGACAATGCCATCGCCAAGAATCTATTGAATATTTACACCGAAGTCATAAAAACAAAATAAGAAGTTATGAATCAATACATTACAGAAGAAAATTTTGAAGAAGAAGTGGAACGCACCGTTGCTGCGCTGAAAGCCGGAAAGACCATTCTCTACCCCACCGACACCATTTGGGGTGTGGGCTGCGACGCCACCAACAACAAGGCCTGCCTGCGGGTTTACGCCGTCAAGCAGAGGCCGCTCAACAAGAGCCTCATCATCCTCGTCGATTCGGTGGAAAGGCTTCAGGATTATGTGGTTAGCGTGCCTGTCATCGCCTACGACCTTATCAAAGGCGCCAAAAGTCCGCTGAGCATCATCTATCCCGAAAGCAAGAACTTGGCCAAGGCCGTTTCCGACGACAAGAGCATCTGCATCCGCGTGGTCGACAACGAGTTTTGCAAGGAAGTCATTCGTCGCCTCGGCAAGCCCATCACCTCGACCTCGGCCAACCTTACCGGACAACCTTCATCGATGATTTTCAGCGACATCTGCGATGAAATCAAAAACACGGTAGATTATGTGGTGCAGCTCTACCACGACAGTTTCTGCAAGCCCAAAAGCTCAACCATCATCAAGCTGAACGAGGACAACACTTTTGAGATTTTGAGGCAGTAACGGGAAAAATGTGTATCTTTGCGGCAAATATCCCAACGCTATGAGCCACGCTGACATTCTTCACCAAATTCAACAAATCGGCAGGCATGTGCTTCCTGAAGATGCACACTTGCTGTTATACGGTTCACGAGCCAGAGGCGATTATCACGAAGGCTCCGATTGGGACTTACTCATTTTGCTAAACCGTCCTCAAGAAGCCTCTGATTTCCAAAATATTGCCTACCCAATCATGGAACTTGGTTTTGATTTGGGAGAATATTTCAGCGTCCAAACCTATTCTCAAGAGGAATGGGATGCTATGACTTTCCTTCCTTATTATAAGAATGTGGAACACGACAAAATCGTTTTGATATGAGCCTGAACGAAGAAGAAAGAAGAACCATCGTCGGCATGGAAATTGAGAAATCACGAAGGACTTTTGCGGAGGTTGAGATTTTGCGACAGGCTGGCTTGTGGAACAACATTGCCACTCGGTTGTTTTACGCGGCTTTTCATGCTGTTACTGCTTTATTGATTAGCGAAGGCTATCCAGCAGGCTCACATCAAGGCACCGTAATCCAGTTTCATCAGCATTTCATTAAGACGGGAATCCTTCCCAAAAGCGATGGCGCATTCTATTCACAGATGCAAACTTTACGTGAAAAAGCAGATTACAACTGTACCTATTATGCCACTGAGGAAGACACAACGCCTCGTATTGCTGAAACAGCAGCGTTTATTGATAGAGTTATAGGAGTGATTAAGGAACAATATTTATTACCATGAAATTTTTAAGAGTTTTTGTTTTAGCAATCATTTGCACCATTTCATTCAACATTCATGCCCAACAAAACCACCCCCAATCGAAAGGGCAGATGAACGCCCAAAAATTGGCGACAACCCTTTATCTCATTGAGAACTTCTACGTCGATACGGCCAATATAGATAAGGTGACGGATGCAGCTCCACCACGACAGTTTCTGCAAGCCCAAAAGCTCAACCATCATCAAGCTGAACGCGGACAATACTTTTGAAATCCTTAGACAATAACCAAAAAAACATAAACCATGAATTCGATAAAAACTATCTTTTTGGTTTCTATAAGTCTGTTTTGCCTTGCTTCTACCCAAGCTAGCCAAACGGCCGTCTTCGTTGTACCTGATAACGATACCACTATATACACTGTCGTTGACGAAATGCCCCAATTCCCTGGCGGAGACTCGGCTATGGTAGCCTATATCACCAACAATGTCCATTATCCCCAAACAGAAAAAGAGAAAGGCATCCAAGGCAAGGTGTTCGTTGGCTTCGTGGTCGAGAAAGACGGAAGCATTTCAAACGTCGAAATCAAGAGGGGGATTGGCGAGGAATGCGATGCTGAAGCCGTTCGCGTTGTAAAGGATATGCCTGCATGGATTCCAGGAAAGCGTAATGGTGAACCCGTTCGCGTCAGTTCCATGCTGCCCATCAATTACAAAATCATTGAACAGCCTCAAGCTCCAGCAGATACCGCAAAATGGGTATTTGTGGAAAGAATGCCCGCTTTCCCTGATGGCGAGGAAGGATTGTTGGATTTCATAGGCACAAATGTAAGATATCCCGAAGAAGCGATAAAACAGGGCATATCTGGCAAAGTATTTGTCGGTTTTGTTGTCGAGCCTGACGGAAGTGTATCTAACATAAAAGTACTCCGTGGCATCGGCGGTGGCTGTGACGAAGAAGCGGTTCGTGTCGTCAAAATGATGCCCAATTGGATTCCAGGCGAGGCATTTGGTAAAAAAGTCAGAGTATCGTATATGATACCCATCAATTTCCGCTTGACATCACCAGGGCCACAAGACTATCGTCGGTAAACTAATGTATTACAAATCCTTACATTCTACTAAGGATTCCGAATCCTCTAAGCAGAGTCTTCCCTTGAAGTGATTTTCTAATTACAGCCTATTTGACTATCGAATGTACGATAACGAAAACGCCTAAGCCAATAATTGCTACTAATATTATCCAGAGAGGAACTATCACAAAACAGACATTCAATTTCCTAATTGTCTTATCTGGCAGCCTATTGTTTCCTTTCTTTAATTTATTGTGGCCTAATCTGTATTCAAGAATGGCTCCAACGACAAATCCTAACAGGAGCAGAACAAACCAAATAATCAATATGATTAGATTAGTGTTTTTATCCCATTCACCCCTCAACGAGAAATAAAGAGCTATAAACATGAAGATTGATGCCCACATACTAATCGACCCTCCAACAGCAATCCCAGCTCCCCTCATTCCCCACAGCCACTTCTCATACTTTGGGTTTCGCTCCATCTTTTGTAGATTATATGTCATCCGATCCAATAGCATAACTCCTATTTCATTATAGTTTCACAGCACAAAGATAATCATTTTCGGCCAATTGTCCGTCTTTTCACGAAAAAAATCGTTATCTTTGTGCCCTTAAAAACATCATTTTTACTCATGAAAACCCTGAAAACGTTAATCTTAGCGATTGTCTGCCTCTTTGCGACGGCGGCAATGGCTCAACAGCCCCAATCGAAAGGGCAGATGAACGCCCAAAAATTGGCGACAACGCTTTATCTCATCGAGAACTTCTACGTCGATACGGCCAATATAGACAAGGTGACGGAAGATGCCATCATTGCGGCACTGAAAGAACTCGACCCGCACTCGGCCTATATCTCGAAGAAGGATGTGGAGAAGGCCAACGAACCCCTCGTAGGCAGCTTCGAGGGCATCGGCGTGACCTTCCAGCTCATCCGCGACACCATATCCGCGACACCATCACGGTCATCAGCCCCGTGGCGGGAGGTCCGTCTGAAAAGGTGGGCATTATGGCAGGGGACCAGTTCATCAAGATTGACGGCGAAGAAGCCGTCGGCAAAAAAGTGGATAACGAATATGTGCAGAAACACTTGCGCGGCAAGAAAGGCACGAAAGTGACCGTGAGTGTGAAGCGTGGCAGCGACAAGGAACTTCTTGATTTTGAAATCATCAGAGACAAGATTCCGCTGAACAGCATCAACGCGGCGTACATGCTCGACAAGCATGTCGGCTACATCAAGCTCGACCGCTTTGCGCAAGAATCGACACAAGAGTTCAAGGAGGCCTTTGCCAAACTGCAAAGCCAAGGCATGGAATCCCTCATTTTCGACCTGCGTGGCAACACGGGCGGCTATCTCAACACCGCCATCGAACTCGTTGACCAATTCATTACCGAGAACAAACTCATCGTCTTCACCGAAGGCATCCGCTCGCCCCGTCAGGAATGGAGAAGTACCAAAGACGGGCTTTACACCACGGGCAAATTGGTCGTCCTCATCGATGAAGGCTCGGCCTCGGCCAGCGAGATTCTTTCGGGTGCCGTTCAGGACCATGACCGTGGCGTTGTGATTGGACGGCGTTCTTTCGGCAAAGGCTTGGTCCAGAGGCCTTTCAACCTGCCCGATGGCGCACAAATCCGCCTCACCACTTCGCGCTACCATACGCCTTCGGGCCGATGCATCCAACGGCCTTACGAAAACGGCGTTGA
>CACXQO010000247.1 GCA_902769815.1 uncultured Bacteroidia bacterium
TGTTGTCAATTGCATGAACTGCGACCCTGTGTTCACGAATTGCGAATTTGACAATAATAATGGTTCGGCCATCAGTTCTCCAGCCAATGGGCAAACCTCTCCTCAAATTACCGACTGTATATTCTTTTTAAATGTGAGTAACAACCCTCATATCAATCTTGGACCCGGTTCTCAAGATAGCGTCCGCATCGTGAACTGTACCATTAACGACGGAGATTATATGGCAGGTGGCATCAGCATTGCCGACTTGATGGGAATTGGCGACACCAAAATCCTGTTGAAAAACAACAACATCTACTACAATCGTTATGGCTACAACCAACAAGGCTATCACCTCAGTTCAACCATCATTGGAAATACGTTTGACCGAAACAAACTCGAAACCAACCCGATGAACGGCGGCAGCGGTATCAGCATTTATGGCATGGACGAGAATAACAAGGCTTATATCCGAAATAATGTCATAACAAACAACCATTGGGGCATCACCGTCATCAATGCCGCTAATGTCGACCTTGGCACTGAAGACGATTGGGGGCACAACGTAATCCACGGTAACGGCCATGTCTATAATTATGGAGCAAGTTATGGTATTTTTGACCTGTACAACAACTCCGCCTACGACATCACGGCCGTCGGCAACTACTGGGGTACAATTGATGAGCAAGAGATTGAAGACCATATCACCCATAAGAACGACGACCCGAATTTGGGCTTGGTCAACTACATACCTTTCCTTGAAGACGATGATGTGAGTGAGTCTAACACTACTGATTTTGAAGTGTGGCCGAATCCCGTTTCCGATGGTAGTTTCACTATTACACTTGAAAATGCAAAGCCTTCTGAAGTGACATTTTACAATATCAATGGGCAGATGGTGAAAACGCAACGAATTGATAATTCGGTAAATAACATCCATTTTGATAATATGGAATCAGGCATTTATTTCGTTGAAATGAAGAATGACAACGGAAAAAAAGTGAAGAAACTGATTGTCAAGTGACATTGTAAATTACCTAACTGAAAACAAACTCATCTAAAATGGATACATTGAAATATAAAGGTTTCATCGGGAGCATTGAGGCGGAATTGGACGACAATACGCTCTATGGAAAGGTTCTCGGTTTAGACAAAGGTACATTAATCACCTATGAAGGCAAAACCATCGAAGAACTGAAAGAAGACTTCATCAATGCGGCGGACGACTACATAGCCTCTTGCAAGGAAAAAGGACTGCCTTTGCATAAGTCATACACAGGCAGTTTCAATGTCAGAATTCCTATTGATCTTCACGCCAAAGCTGTAGCCATGGCGCAAGAAGAAGGCATTTCCCTCAATGCGTTTGTAAAACAAAGTATTTATCGTGCTGTAATGTAAACTATTGAAAACCATGTCAAAAACCATCGTAAATATCATCGACAAGAGCAATCCGCTGCCGGCTTATCTGTTCACCAAGGAATACTTCGAGGAAGGCGACGAGCTGCTGTTCATCTCCGCCGCAGAGGAAGCCAATTGCATACCAGTGTTAACCAAAGCGTTGGATATTGACGAAACGTTTGTGAAAACCATCATAGTCAATCGGTATCAGGACAAGTTCCTCTATGAGCGCATCTGCCGCACTATCAAGGGAAATCTGGTTCCCAACAAGCAATATTACCTTAACCTTGCAGGAGGCAACCGTTACATGACGCTCTCGGTGCAGCATGTCTTCGAGGAGTTCGACACTCTGTTTTTCTACACGCAAACCCGTGAAAACCAAGTCGTAAAGACCATCTTCGACCATAGCATTTATGATGATGACGACGAGGTGTTCCCCATCAAACACCGCATGACGCTGAAAGAGTATTTCGGCCTCTACGGACTTGAAAGCGATGTGGACCAACCGCGCAAACAGGTGAAGGAAACGGCATTTTCGCAGCATTTGTTCACTATGTTCTCGCAAAACATGTTCAGTCGTGGCGACTATCAGGTGATGGAAACCCTGCGTGAGAAGTACCGCAACTGGAAATTCCTCATCATTTCGCAAGTCGAGAACCCCGACAAGGACTACATGACCGCCATCCCAAACCTCAGCAAGTTCTTGGAATTCATCGGTTTCGTTCCCGAAAGACCAGGCTCGCTGCAAAACTATGAAATCGAATACCTTACGGGAGGTTGGTTTGAAGAATATGTCTATGCCTTGATTAAAGAGGTGTTGCAACCCGATGATATTGCTATGGGCGTACACATCTCCAACGGCAAAATCCACCACAACAACGAATTGGACGTGTGCTTCATCAAGGCGAACAAGCTGTTTGTCATTGAGTGCAAGACTGGAGTGACGAGCGAAAGCCTATTCAACGAGATTGTCTACAAGGTTTGCGCCTTGAAGGAAGTGCTGCTCGGCAGTGGCAACTCCTACATTTTCTCGCTCAAGAAAGACCACAAGGGAAACTGGAAAAAGACCGCGAAATACATGGGCATCACCTTCTGCGACTGGCTCAACCTGACCAAGCCAGAGAACCTGAAGGCCCTTTTGAAGTCTATGGATAAACTTGCTAAGGAAAACTGATTGTGGCATTTGCTTCGCAAAGAAATCTTTCAAAAATTTAATTAAAATCTTTCAAAATCAATTTGTTAGATTTTAATTAGATTTCTTGCCAAAGGCAATCCCAAACAGACTGACTTTTTGTAATTTCAATTCTTGATTTCTGTCCAAAGACAAGAACCCTGTTATCATCAAAATGCCCAGCAGGGAAACCGAAGCAAACAGGATAATCGTATTCAGAAACGGCTTCGGCAATCACTTCCTCGGCGGTTTGGCCAAAGGGGTGCGTGTTGTCTTTGATTTGGGTCAGGCCGCCCACGATGAGGCCTTTCAGATGAGCCAGTTTTCCAGCGCGTTTCAAACAGTGCATCATCCTGTCAATGTGGTAGATATATTCGTCAACTTCTTCAATGAACAGAATTTTTCCGTCTGTTTCTGGAAAAATGTCGGAGCCGTTCATACCCATTAGGACAGACAAGTTTCCTCCAACGATTTCACCTTCCATCTTTCCTAAACGATTCAACGGATTCGCGGGAAATTCATAATGCAAACATTTGCCCGTCAATGCGTTAAATAATGACCGTTTGGCTTCCTCGGTCTTGTTCGCAAAGTAAAAAGGCATGGGTGAATGAAGCGAAGGAACCCCAAAACGCTGCAACTTGCCATGAATGACCGTGCTGTCGCTGAAGCCTGCAATCCATTTCGGATGTTGCAAAAACTTGCTGAAATCCAACTTGTCGATAATGCGAATGCTGCCATAGCCGCCTCGGGCAAGCCAAATGGCTTCAATTTCCTCATTGTCAATGTATTCTTGAAAGACGGCTGCCCTAAAATCGTCGTCGCCTGCAAAAATATGATGAACAGCGAAAAGCCTGTCATCGTAAACGGGGACAAACCCCTGCTCTTTCAGCCATTGAATGGCATATTCCATTTCATCAGGCGTGACGCAACGCGCCGGCGCAACGATGGCCACTTTTGAACCTTGTTTTAAATAATTCATTCCTTAATAATTTCGTCTTCGTCCAAAGCCTCGCCGTCATATTTCACTTCCTTGCCTTGGTCGTAAGTGATGGTGAAATACAGCTCTCCCGTGTCCAAATATTTCTTCCAATCGCCATGCTTTACACCAGCCGCATAACTCTGAATTTCACGGAGTTTTCCGTTTTCGTAATAGAAAAAATGCTCGCCATCGGGATAGCCCGCATTGAAAGTGCCTCGGAAAGCCATCTTGTCATTATCGTAATACGACACCCACTCTCCCACTTGCTTATCATTGCGGTAATCGCCCCCGGTACGCATGTCGCCAATCTGCTCCGTCCACTTGCCGTTTTTCATTCCGTCGAAATAAGTCCCCGAAACAATCAAGTTGCCTTTGGAATCATATTCCT
>CACXQO010000248.1 GCA_902769815.1 uncultured Bacteroidia bacterium
CGGCGAACCGCCCATTCCTACCGTGGCTGCCCCGACTTTCAACCCTGCGGGAGGCACTTACTATGAGCCACAAAACGTGACCATCAGTTGCGCTACAGAGGGAGCCACCATCTGGTACAGCCCAATTTCTGAAAACGGTCCTTGGACTCCATACACCGAACCTATCTTTGTTGAAGAGTTTGCATCCATCTGGGCATACGCTTCGAAGGAAGGCTATAATGACAGTCCTGTCGTCAACGCGGAATACATCATCCAAGACGACATCGTCATTATTTTCTGGCAAGAATGGGAAAACGACTGGGAGCCTTGGCAGGGCTGGACTGAACGCTGCACAATGGGCGACTCGCTCTGGCGCGTTGCTTCCTACGGCGGCAACCATTACGCCTACGCCAACGGCTACAACCACCCTCAAACCATTGACTGGCTCATCTCGCCCGCCTTTGACTTGGACAATTACAACGATGTGGTGCTGACATTCAGGACTGCCAAGAACTACAACGGTCCCGACCTCGAAGTGTTCTTCTCCAATGATTACGACGGCGAAAATCCTGATGATGCAACTTGGATTCCCTTGCCGTGCGAACTCTCGCAAGGCGGCTGGAACTGGGTTGCATCGGGCGACATCAGCCTTGACGAATTCAGCGGCTCGAACTGCTACATCGGCTTCAAATACACCAGTGACGAAGACGCAGCTGGTTGGGAGGTTGACGACATCAAACTTGCCTCTGGAAGCACTTCGCCCACCCCAACTCTCATTGCCACACCTAATTACCTTGGTGACTTCAGTTATGTGGTGGGCAATGGCCCGTCTGAATCACAGAGTTACGTCTTATCAGGTGTCAACCTCGAAGATGACGGCGAAATCACTATTGTTTCTTGCTCATTTTACGAGATTTCTATGGATAATGAAACATTTGGCGGAGTTCTCACTTTCCCGTGTACCGACCTGCCTACGACCATCTATGTCCGCATGATGGAAGGCCTTGCACCTTATACATACGATGGAGTTTACATCCTCAATACATACGCTTACGAAGACGACTATGTATATGTAGCCGTCAATGTGTCTGGCATCGTCCATTACGAATACGAGCCGGTGATGACAGCCTTGATGCCGCTCTATATCCAAGGCAACAACGGATCGAACAACAACCGAGTTCCGATGGCAGCCCCCGTACAATTTGCCAATCTTGAGCCTAACACCACCTATCACTACACCAACCAATTCGTTGACGAGAACGACGGTCCAGAGACTGCTGGCGCGGGCAATGTGATTTATGCCAATCCTGAAGGCTTCTATCGCAGCACCAGCCCAAGCCTTGCCACCGAAGGCGGCTATGGTGAGTTCACCACCGACGAAGAAGGTCATGCCGCGATTTGGCTTATGAACGAGCCTACGGCCAATGCCCGCTTCACGCCTGGCAACCATGTCTATCTGCGCGTACGCCTCAACGGTGGAGGAGATGGGACAATGCCTGCCTACTTCTTCACCTCGGAAGATTACGCCACTGTGCTCAACTTCGGCACCGAATATGATGAGAATCAAGGTACGGCTTTCTATGTCAAGAGCGATGAGGCTCCCATGAGTTTCGCCCAAATGTACGCTGCGGAGGATGAACTTCGTCCGGTTTACTCGACGAGCATCGAGACCATTGGTGTGGACTATGGCAGCATCAACCAGTACGCCGACTTCTACAAGGAAGAAGTGGCTGGCAAGGATGGCTGGTTTGGCGGCATCATGCCCAATGACAACAACGATGGAATCAACTTCATTTTGGTCTTCGACATGGATAACAATCTCGTTAGCGGATATTACACCGCAGAAGGACAATGGTCGCCCAATGCCAACACCGTCAACCCGACCAACGGCCTCGATGAACCCATCTTCATCGACCTGACGGATGTAGGTGTTGGGGAATCCGCAGAAACCAATGTGAAGATTTGGAGCACCGACAACGAATTCATCATCGAGAACGGCGACAACAGCCACTACACGATGACGGTTTACAATGTTCTCGGCCAGCCGATGATGCAGCAGCAAATCAACGCGGGCAGCACCGAGCGCATTGGCCACAATCTTGCCACTGGCTTGTATGTCATCAATTTACAGAACAACCAGAACAAGGCTTCCGTGAAAGTGATGGTTAAGTAAAAGTTTCTCCCTTCGGGGAAAAAGAAAAGTCCGGGAGTCGGTTTGGCCCTCGGACTTTTTTTTGCGACATAGAATTGATTGTCAGAATTTTATCTCAACACCAATGCTCCTGAACTTTTCCGTTGTGACAGCCTTGTTGTATTCGGGCAAAAGATTGGTATAGACCCGAACACCATGAATAATGCCTAACACATTGGTAATGATACTTATGCCTGCCTCAAGTTTCCACGGGTTGAACAAGGAGCGAGCATTTTCGCCTATGGAACCTTGATTGCCAATGCTCGGAAAGCGTGTAATAAGTTGAGCACCAACCAAATATCCAAATTTAATATCCATTGAAAGGCCGAAGGATTTTTTCTTGTCAAAGTAATAGTAGAGTTCTGCGGGGATACATAAGTAAGTGGAAACAAGTTTGTCATGTTGGGTCATTTCGGGGTTTTCAATAATCTCCAAACCGTTTTCTCCTATTTTCACGGGATAATCCATCCAACGTTGGTTGAGATTCAGTTGCAAACCTGTTGACAAACTAAGATGCGGGGTGAACACGAAACTCGTCAACAAGCCGAAGGGAACGTCAAGACCACCAGAATTGGTATAAGGGCTGTTGCGATTCACAGGGTTGAGTCCATTTCGATAGCCAACACCGAGGCCAATGCCCAAAGTATTGCCCCAAATGCGATTGCGTTCCGTGGTAACAGGCTGTCCGTCTTCCAACTTCGTTGTGATGATGATTGGATTCTCTTTCACATAATACCAACTCGGCCTTTCATAAATGTCAATGTGGATTTTTCCTTCTTTCAGGCTTGTTCCATATTGGAATTCAGCATTATGCCGAGCAATATGGATGTCGCCCCGTCCGCAAATAGTGTCGATGTTCAAACGGCTGCGTTCTCCCATTTCGAAATGCGGGTCGCCTTGGCAAACCAACTTTTTGATGCTCAGATCGGCTTTTTCTCCGAGTTCAATGTACACTGGTTCTGCGTTTTCCGGAATGTCGATTTGCTCTGCCATAGCGGTGGACTTGTCAAAAGCGTTGATTTTCCTGAAACCCAGGCGACCTTCCAATTCCACCACCGTGCCTTTGGGCAGTATGGTGTTTTCGAGAATGGTCAGTGTGTCGCCAGCGAAGTTGCAGACACGAGTTTCATTGGCGATTCCAGCGAACCGCTCGGGAACCACGACAGCGAGACGGTAGGAATCCGTGTTTCGGTTCAAAAGCCGCACATCCCAACCTGCGCCAATCTCCAAATAGCCAATGGGTTGGTTGATGGTTTGCTCGATTGCGATTTCTTCTTGGGCAATGCCTAACCTGGTCAGGCAAAGCGACATAATTAGTAAGGTGATGCGTTTCATTTTGTATAAATTTTAATTGTTAATTAGTTAATTTTCAAGGTTGATTTCCATTGCAAGCATACCATTTTTCATATTGGGGTCTTGCGGCTGCCCGAAGATGGTCTTGTTTTCCAAATCTGGCTTGGTTTTTGGTTCGGCGGTCGGTTTTCCGCGCTTATCATAACCCACCAAATTTTCACTCTGGATGATTCTCCGTTTGGGTTGTTGCACGGCTAATGGTTCTTCAGGAAAGATTGTCGGCTCTTCCGTTTGAACCTTCGTTGTATCCATCATTTCCTCTAAAGGCTCAGCCTCTTCCGCTGGTTTCTCCTCTTTGGCTTTGGCCTTTTTCTGCTTAACGGGTTTCACTTCCGCAATCGGTTCATCGACAAAGGCCGTTTCCTCAAAGACGGTTATTTCTTCCGACTTGGTAGCCGTCGTATCGACAGGAGCAACCGCCTCCGCAAACCATTCTTTTTCTTTAATTGGTTCTTGCCTTGTTGTCGGTTTCAGCAACAACCAAATCGCCAGACAAGCCGCTGCCGCGCCTAAAGTCCACCAAAGCGCAACAGGTTTCCTGCCTTGTTTTTCGGGCTGCTTTGGAGACTCTTGTTCGGAAAGGCGGTCCAACAAATCGCCGAGTTCCTTTTGCCGGCGGGCATTGCGTCCGTGTTCTTCCAATACGTCAAGCAGTTGCCTGAGTTCGTCGTTTATTTCGTTTTCTTCTTTCATCGTTATTCTATTTTGAGTTGTTCGATAGCGTTTCTGAGTGATTTGTAGGCCCGCGAAAGGGTCGCATAAAGGTGCGTGCTGCTCATCCCCGTCGCTTGCTCGATTTCCGTGTTGCTCATTCCTTGCTCGTATTTCATCAGGATGGCGTCGCGTTGGCGTTTTGGTAGGCGGTCAACAAGTTGTCGCGCCAATTGGTAGCGTTCTTCCAAATCGTCCTTGGGGGGCTCGGTCATCATCAGGCTTTCCGTGTCGATGGGGACGGTGGGACGTTGTTTCCGAAGTTGGTCGATGCAGCGGCGTTTCACGACAGTGCCCCACAACGATTTCAGGTC
>CACXQO010000249.1 GCA_902769815.1 uncultured Bacteroidia bacterium
ATACAACGAGCCTATGGTGGAAATCTACTTCCGCCATCCCTCCTACAACGATTATCCCGTGGTGGGCGTGACTTGGGTGCAGGCCAGCGACTATTGCGCTTGGCGTACCGACCGCGTCAACGAGTTGATGCTCGTTGAGGCCGGCATCCTCGATTGGGACCCGACCCAGCAGGACGAGGAAAACTTCAACACCGACGCTTACCTTGCAGGCCAATACACTGGCAAAGTGAAGAACGGCAAGAAAGACCTTTCTAAAGGTGGCGACGGCGTGCGCAACGTGAGAATGGACGACGGCATTTTGCTGCCCTCCTACCGCCTTCCTACCGAAGCCGAATGGGAATATGCCGCTGTCGGCTTGATTGGTAACACCTCCAATGAACTCGTTGCCGAGCGCAAGGTTTATCCTTGGAGCGGCGATGGTCTCCGCACCGACAACAAGAGGTATATGGGCAGCTTCATGGCCAACTTCAAGAGAGGCCCTGGCGACTACATGGGTGTTGCCGGCAACCTGAACGACGGTGCCGCCCTGCCTGCTCCTGTAGGTTCCTACTGGCCCAACGACTACGGCCTGTATAACATGGCTGGCAATGTTTCCGAATGGTGTCAAGACGTCTATCGTCCTTTAACCTTCGAAGATGTGGCCGACTACAGCCCCTTCCGTGGTAACGTGTTCACCCGCAAGGCCGTCGACGATGAAGGCTTCCTGCTCCAGAAAGACTCCCTCGGCCGCATCCGCAGAGAGCCTATCCCACAGGAAGAAGCAGCCAAACGCCAGAACTACCGCACGAGCTTCAACGCCAACTATGACGACGGTGACTACATGTCGGCCATCCGCAACCGTTGGAGCGACTCGCAAGATGACCAGAGCGTGTTCACCAAGGAAATGTACGAAGCCGCCACGAATGACACCCCCGGTACCACCCTCATCAGCGACGAATCGAGAGTGTACAAAGGTGGCTCATGGGCTGACGGTCCTTACTACCTGAGTCCTGGCACACGCCGCTACCTCAACCAGAACCAATCCGCCTCCACCATCGGCTTCCGCTGCGCGATGAACAAGGTGGGCAGTTCCTTTGCGAAGTAAACTAATTGTAAAGTTTTTATTTTCATTGTGAAGCCGTTTGACCCGTTCAGGCGGCTTTTTTCTTTAAATCCCAACACGATGAACCCAATTGAAACCATATACCAGCATTACGCCAAAGCCTACAAGGTTTCGACCGACAGCCGCAAGATAGAGCAAGATGCCGTCTTTTTTGCCTTGAAAGGCGAGAACTTCGACGCCAACGACTTCGCGCTGCAAGTGGCCGAAGCGGGCAAGGCAAGCCTCGTCGTCGCCGACCGCAAAGACCTGCCTAAGCACGAGCGCATTTTGGTTGTGGACGACACGCTGAAAACCCTTCAAGACTTGGCAGCTTATCATCGTCAGCAAATGAAAGCCACCGTGCTCAGCATCACCGGCACCAACGGCAAAACGACCACAAAGGAACTTATCTCAGCAGTGTTGGCCAAGAAATACAACATCATCCACACGACGGGCAACTTGAACAACCACATCGGTGTGCCACTCACTTTGCTGAACATCAGACCTGAAACTGAGATTGCCGTCGTGGAAATGGGTGCCAACCATCCCGGCGAAATTGACTTCCTCTGCCGCATCGCCGACCCCGATTTTGGCTTGATAACCAACATTGGAAAAGCCCATTTGGAAGGTTTTGGCAGTTTTGAGGGTGTTATCAAGACCAAGACCGAACTTTACAGACACATCAAGGCACACGGGAAGGCGGTGTTTGTCAATCAGGGTAATCCGCTGCTTTGGGAACAGTCGGAAGGGATAGAGCGCATTTCCTACGGAAGGCATTGCGCTGCCGACACGCCTGTTGCGCCCGCGAAATGCGACCCTTATTTGGGTGTCTTTTGGAAAAAACGCCTCATCCAGACCCATTTGGTGGGTAGTTACAACTTTGAGAATGTGGCCGCAGCCATCGGCGTGGGGCATTATTTCAAGGTCGACGAAAACGACATCATTGAGGCCTTGGAGCAATACACTCCCACCAATAGTCGCTCGCAAGTGATTGAAACCCAAAAGAATCGCATCCTTATGGATGCCTACAACGCCAATCCGACCTCGATGCGTGCCGCTTTGATCAACTTCGCCAACATCCGCGAGGAACAACACCTATTAATATTAGGCGACATGCGCGAGTTGGGATCGGCCTCAGAGGAAGAGCACCGAAACATCCTCAATTTGATGAAGGAACTGAAATACAAAGACGCATATTTAGTTGGACAGAATTTCTGTGCCTACAATGACAATCCGCATTGGAAAACCTTTGCCAAAGTTGAGGATTTGTGCCAATATCTTGAAAGCCATCCGATTGAAGGCAAGCATGTTTTGGTGAAAGGTTCGAGAGGGATTCAGTTAGAGAGAGTGTTACCTTTGTTATGAAAACAACCACAGCAATAGGCTTAATGTCAGGCAGTTCGCTTGACGGCTTGGACATCGCCCTCGTACACTTCCAAGAGGAAAACGAAAAATACCGTTTCCAAATCTTGGAAGCCGAAACCCTACCCTATCCCGATTACTGGAAAACGCAACTTGCCGAGGCTTTTCACAAGCAACCCGAAGATTTGATACAGTTAGATAAGGACTACGGCAAATATTTAGGCGAACAAGTGTTGGCTTTTGCCAAAAAACACAACGCCCATCCCGACTTTGTAGCCTCGCACGGGCATACCATTTTCCACCGTCCCGAGGAGCATTACACCCTGCAAATCGGTGACGGGCAGGAATTGGCCAAGACTTGCGGTTTCACCGTCATCAACGACTTCCGCAGCGAAGACGTCAGCAAGGGCGGTCAGGGTGCGCCACTTGTGCCCATCGGCGACAAGCTCCTTTTCAGCGACTATGAAATTTGCCTCAACATCGGCGGCATTGCCAACGTTTCCTACGACGAAGGCGGCAAGCGCATTGCCTACGATCTTTGCATCGCCAACCAAGCCCTCAACTTTCTCGCCCAAATGAAAGGCCTCGACTACGACCGCGACGGCGAATTGGCCCGCAGCGGCGAAGTCGATATGGACTTGCTGAAACGCCTGAACAGGCATCCGTTTTACGGGCAAATGCCACCAAAATCGTTGGGTAGGGAATTTTTTGAAGAAAACCAAAAAAACCTGCTGAAAGATTTGCCCATCGAAGACCTATTGGCTACCTTCACGGAGCATATCGCCCTACAAATCGCATTGGGAATCAGCCATTTGTCCAAGGGAAAGGTTCTCGTCACGGGAGGCGGTGTCCGAAACAAGTTCCTGATGGAACGCCTGCAAGCCCGCACCTCGCACAAGGTCGTCATCCCCGAAAAACAAATCATCGACTACAAGGAAGCCTTGGTTTTCGCTTTCCTTGGATTGCTCCGTTTGGAGGGAAAGACCAATGTCTTGGCCTCGGTTACTGGGGCTGAAAGTGATAGTTGCAGCGGGCAGATTTGGAGGTAAAAAACCGGCCAACTGACGGAATGAAAACCAGCCAACTGACGGAATGAAAATCGGCCAACTGACGGAATGAAAACCAGCCAACTGACGGAATGAAAATCGGCCAACTGACGGAATGAAAAACACAAAAAACTTTGTAAATCAATAAAAAAGTAGTATTTTTGCAGCGGATTAAAAGCAGTCAAATTATGGACGAAAATTCGATGTACAAATTGAGGATTGCAGACCAATTACTTTTGGAACAATTGGAAGCCGCCGGCGCAGTGCTGATACAAGGACCCAAATGGTGCGGAAAGACCACAACAGCAGCCCAAGCCGCCAAAAGTGTATTGTATATGGACTGGCCACG
>CACXQO010000250.1 GCA_902769815.1 uncultured Bacteroidia bacterium
CGTTCCCCAAGCATCCATTCGTAGGCAGGAATGATTTTAATGGTCTTTCCCTCCTTTCGTAGTGTATCACGCTGGAAATCAGTAATTAAAAACAACTTGTCACACCGAGTTTCCCGCGAAGTCGTCAGCAGCCCCCTAACTTCCCGATTGAAAGTTTTCTCCGAACTGATGTCGTAACTCACTTGATAGACTTCAATCACTTTGTTTCCCTTACAAACCACAAAATCAGCCTCATAGCCGTTGCTATTCTTGTAATAATAGATGTCTTGCTCCAAAGGACGGTTGCGGCGAAGCAACTCGATGTAAACCAAAGACTCCAAACGAAATCCCAAATTCTCACCCGAAAAAGCATCCTCGCGGCCATCCATCAAGGCTACATCAATCGGGTAGACTTTCTTGTCGTACAACCTGTTTTTGCTTTTGGTGGAATATCTTCGCAATTCCACAAGAAGATAGGCCTCCATCAAATAATTGATGTAATTGTCAACCGTATGGCTCGACTTGATTTTCAATAAATTAGCCAAATCCTTCGACACTATTGTAGCTGGGGCAATGTTCAACAGATGCTGTACCAATTGCTCAAAAGCGCGGCTATACTTGATTTTGTGCCGTTGTTCAATATCACGCTTCAAGATGTTTTCAACCAATGTATTGACATAGCCCGTCTTGTTTTTCCTATGAAGCAGTTCGGGAAAACCACCCTGCTTGAGGTATTGGTCGAAAGCATCCCGCCTAAACGCCTCATTTTTGGTCGTCAATGTGGTCGCATCAACATTTTTGGCCATGCAAAAATCCCTGAACGAGAACGGATACAACTCTATTTCATCGTGCCGCCCTGTCAAATGGGTAGCCAATTCTCCACTAAGCAAATTGGCATTTGAGCCAGTAATGATGATGTGCATCTTCGTCCTCAACAACCGATTCACGAAAAGATACCAGCCTTTTATGTTCTGAATCTCATCGATAAACAAGTACTTGAAATCGCCATAGATTTTGTAAAGCACCTCCAACATCGGATTGAGGTCTTCTGTCTTCAACGCTTCCAAACGCTCGTCATCGAAATTGACGTAAGCGAATTTCACTTTTCGCGAACGCAACATACTATAACTCAATGTCGATTTCCCAGAACGACGAACACCGATAACGCATTGAGCCATAGTGCTTTCAAGGTCTATCTGATTTTCTTCCTTACGGGAACACAACCGAGCCGAAGCCATATCCAATAGTTCTTGATGCTGCTCTGTTACCACTTCCTCAAGGATTCTTTTCTCTATCATGGCTTAAGAATTTTGCCGCAAAAGTATAAAAAATCCCAATACAAACTGCAATGCTGCGTACATTATTACTCTTCAAACTGCAATGCTGCGTACATTTTCAACTTCAAAACTGCAATGCTGCGTACATTATCGGCTTCCAAATTGCAATGCTGCGTACATTTTTACTCCACCACTACTCTATCCATTTCTTGTTTCCCGCCAACATTAATTAATAAGGTATAAATTCCCTTGGATAAACCTTGCGTCGGAATGACAAAGGCTTGGGCATTTGAACTATTGGAATAAACCATCCGTCCGGTCATGTCGTACAGCCTGACGGAAGCATCGCAAGTCTCGGCAAAATGGATGTTGATTCTATCCTTAGCGGGGTTCGGGAACACTTCAACAGTTTGAGTCGGCTCTTCGACAGGCTCAGAACCCTCAATGCTCCATGTGCCGCAGGCCGCATTGATTTCAGCGTCCAAATAGTTGAATCGGGCTTCCAACCAATTGCTCATGTAGGTCAGTTGGCTTTCATCGAGGGTAAAATCTGGCCAAGCCTCGTGTTCGCGGTCATAGGCTCCGTTTTCAAGCAAGGCATTATATTGGTTTTGAACCAATTGCATGATATGCTCCTTGGTCAAGACTGTGTTACGCAAGGCATTGTAGCGGGTTTGCGCCGAAGCTACAAAACCGTTGTCCGTGCAGTCATGAATCAAGCGGTCATAGAAACCATTGCTCATCAGGCCGTTGGAGTTGTTTGTGGGTTTGCCATCGGTGTCCAAACCCCACACGGCATCCAAGTCCCAAGGCAGGTAGAAGTAAGGTCCCGTTTTCTTGTAACGCGCCAAAAACAGATTTCGTCCCATGTTGTCCATTGCCTGCAAAGCATTGATAAACAAATAGTAATCAATGGCATTGCCCTTATCGAACTGGGCACTGTATTGAGCATAAAACACATTATCGGAGGCATTCATCACGAAATTGGTAAAACTATAAAGATGGCTCCAATCGTAGGAAGCCTCGGCCTCGTTGGGATACACCCACTCGTAGTTATCCCAAGTGCCAAGCGTGTTGTCATAGGCAGGCAAACTCTCGAAAGTCGGGGCACCGGAGCCGTTGCCTTTATAGAGCAAACCTCGGTTCTCTCCGTTGAATTTCTTCAGTTCGAGTTGCTTGCGGTCCATGCGCTCACTGAGAGCATAGATGCCCACATACGAGCCATTGACGAACACATCGGCATATTCCATGCGCACACCACTTCGGGCATCTGGCTCAAGTTCTTGATAATAAAGTTGATGCATTTCCATCCAAAGTTCGTTGGCCACCTTGTCGCGAAGGCGGAGCGGTTGCGCCCACATCGCCTCAAGGTTCCAGTCGTCGTCGCTGCGCAACCCGAGGAAGGTGGTGTCCATCATCGTCGTGCCGCTTGCATCTGCCCACAATTCAACACGATACGATTTCTTGTCGTATTGCTGCGATGAAGTTCCCCTAATCTTGAATCCCGCGTGCATCTCAATGACATTGCCATCGGCATCAGTCACGCTGATAGTGCCGTGAACAGCGGGCGAATTGACGATTGGCCCATCGGTGGCAATAGTGATGATAGGCATTGCAGTGCGAAAAAGTTTATAGGTTTCTCCTTGTATTTCAATGGTTTCCGACCTGTTCTCACGGCTCGATACCACGATGATTTTCTTTTGCGCGTCAATGCCGTATGTGCCTTTCGCAAATGGCAATTCTTGAGCCGAAGCCGCAACCGTTGCCATCATCAACACTATAGTTGAAATAAGCAAATTCCTTTTCATTGTATTATTGTCTATTTAGTTCATATTCAATCAATTCTGACTACTTCCATGACTCCTTCAATGGACTTGATTTTCGTCATTAACTGCTCTAAGGCCTCGACATCGGCGATTTGCAAGACGATTCTACCGTCGAAATAACCTTCCTTGTCGGAGTTGAAGACGATGTTTTTCATGTTCACCTGAAGGTCTTCGGAAATGATTTTGGTTATCTTGCCCAACAAGCCGAGCACATCGCGACCATAAATGCGGATGGTGGCTTGCGAGCCTTCGTTTTCGATGCCGTTCCACTTTACGTTGATGATGCGGTAGCCGTAACGTTGCTGCATACTCTTGGCATTCGGGCAGTTGATACGATGGATGCTGATGGTACCCTCGTTGGTGACAAAACCAAACACCTTGTCGCCCGGAATGGGATTGCAGCATTTGGCCAACTTGTAGGTCACATTGTCGATGTCCTCGCCGATGGAAAGACTTTCCTCCGACTCGACAATATTGTCTTTCCTTGATTCAACCAACTCAGGCACAGACTTTTCCGACTTGTCGGACATGCCCTCGAACTTAGTAACAAGGAAATGTTTCACATCCGCCATGTCGATTTTCTCGGTCGAAATCTGATGGTAAAGTTGCAACGAGTTTTCCAATTTGAACTCCTTCACCAACATATCAACTACGGTCTCAGAGAAGGGTAACTTCCAGTTTTTCAGCCTTCTCTGCAACATGCCCTTGCCCAATTCCGACTCTTTCAGTTCCTCACTCTTTCAGTTCCTCTTCCTTCAGATAACGCCTAATCTTGTTTTTGGCCTTCTCCGAAACAACCACATTGAGCCAGTCGGCACGCGGCGATTGCTTCTTGTTCGTGATGATTTCCACCTTGTCGCCGTTAGTCAGCACATGGCGGATGGGCACCATCTTTCCGTTCACGCGGGCACCGTTGCAGGTCTCACCAACGCGGGTATGCACCTCGTAGGCAAAATCAAGCACAGTGGAGCCTATCGGCAACTGCTTCAGGTCGCCTTCGGGCGTGAAAATGAAGATTTTATCCGATTTGTAGAGTTTCCTGTACGAGTTCTCGAACGACACCAAACCCGGGTTTTCGAGCACCTCGCGCACATTCAAAAGCCACTCCTCAGAGGTTTCCTTCTCA
>CACXQO010000251.1 GCA_902769815.1 uncultured Bacteroidia bacterium
TCCCTGTTCGATAAAGACCATGTGACCATCATCGTTTTCACTTTGCTTATCGGCGGCATGGTGCGCATCATCACGGCCAACGGCGGTATGCAAGGCGTGGTCAATTGGCTCTCGCGAAGGGCGAAAAGCCCGCGTTCAGGCCAACTGATGACCTTCTTGATGGACCTCTGCATCTTTTTCGATGACTATTCCAACACCCTTGTGGTGGGCAACACCATGCGCCCAATTGCCGACCGGCTGAAGGTGTCGCGCGAGAAGTTGGCCTACATCGTCGATTCCACTTCCGCGCCGGTGGTGGCCGTGGCTTTTGTCACCACTTGGATTGGCGCGGAGTTGAGCTATATTCAGGATGGTATCCGCGCCATAGGTTTGGAGGCCTCAGCCTATTCGGTGTTTTTCCATTCGTTGGCCTACAGTTTCTATCCTTTCCTCACACTCGGCTTCGTGCTGATGATTATTCTCAGCGGTCGCGACTTCGGCCCCATGCTGACGGCGGAAAGGAAGGCACGCATGGCCTCAGCGATGGAAGCCGAAACGACAAACAGTGTGGCCAAGCCAGCCCACATTATAGATGCCTTGGTTCCCTTGGCGGTGCTGATTTTCGGCACCATTATCGGCTTGGTTGCAACGGGATATGACGCTTCGGTTTGGAATGATAATAGCGAGGGTTTCTTCCCAAAACTCTCCACTACCATTGGGGCGGCCAATTCCTATCAGGCTTTGCTTTGGGCTTCACTATGCTCTATGTTGACAGCTATTGTAGTGACGCTTTTGCGCGGTGCATTGGCCTTCGGCAAGGTGATGGAAGAAATGGTGGAAGGCTTCAAATCCATGTTCAACGCCGTACTGATTCTGACGATGGCTTGGTCCATCGCTTTGGTAACCAAAGATATGCACACGGCTGAGTTTGTTTCGCAATTGCTTTTGGAATGGTCGCTGTCGCCCGCTATAGTGCCCGTGCTGACTTTCCTTTTGGCCGCATTGATAGGCTTTTCGACAGGCACTTCGTGGGGCACGATGGCCATCCTCTACCCGCTGATTTTGCCTTCGTCGTGGCTGCTTTGCCAAGAACAAGGCTTGTCGGTGGAGGCCACGATGCCGCTGTTCTACAATGTGGTGGCTTCGGTGTTGGCCGGCTCCGTTATGGGCGACCACTGCTCCCCGATTTCCGACACAACCATTATGAGTTCGCTTGCCTCAAGCTGCAACCATTTGCAGCACGTCAGTACGCAGATGCCCTACGCCCTCACCGTGGGCGGCGTGGCCCTGCTGATAGGCATTTTGCCCACGGCCTTGGGCCTGCCTTCGTGGGCGGCCTTCCTGATGGGCTTTGCCGTTATGGGGTTGGTGGTGCGGCTTGTGGGGAAGAAGGTTTAAAGATTTTGCCTATTTTTGCAGCGATGAAGCCGTTGGGAGAGTTCAGAGTTCAGAGTTTAGGGTTTAGAGTTTAGGGTTGTGGGAAGTTGAGAGTGGAGAGTTAAGAGTGGAAGGATTTCGGTTTTCTTCTATGAATATGGAAGGAGATTTGTATTTTTGCAGTTGACAAACCAGATAATTTGTTTTGTTTAAAGGGCTTTTTCATTGACTGTTATGAGTGAAATAAAGAACAAATACTTACACGAACTTTCGTTGAAGAAAGAGTCGGAAGACCATATAGAGTTTAAAGAGGCAAAACGTGATTTCAATTTCGATGGAGGGTCGCACACCGACCCTAAGAAACGTCGGCACTGCGTGCTTGGATATGTGGCGGCGTTGGCCAATGAGCGAGGCGGCAGATTGGTGTTTGGGATGAAAGACAAAAAGCCTCACGATATTGTGGGTACAAGTTTCGCCCAAGACAAACTTGGTGATTTGGAGGATGAAATCTACGAAAGATTGAAGATTCGTGTCCCGGTCACAGAAGAGTTTGAACCATCAGAAGATGCCGATGACAGGAAACGTGTTATTGTCTTCCAAGTGCCTTCGCGACCTATTGGCAAAATGCTGAAGTTTGAGGGTGTGCCGCTGATGCGGACTGGAGAAAGCCTTAGAGAGATGTCGGACGAAGAGATGTTCAAGATTCTGTCGGAGCAGGAACCCGACTTCTCGGCAAAAATATGTGAAGGACTGACGATGGAGGACTTGGATCCTGATGCCATCAAGGTTATGAAACAAAAATATGCTGAGAAAAATGAGAATCCTGGATTTGAGGCTTTTTCTGACGTGCAGGCCTTAAGCGATTTGGAATTGTTGGTTGACGGCAAACTGAACTACGCCGCTTTGGTATTGTTGGGGAAGTCGAAAGCCATCAGGAAGTTCCTGCCACAGAACAATGTGGTGATTGAGTACAGGAAAGACCCTGCGAGTATTCAATATGATGAGCGTCAGGAGTTTCAGCAGCCGCTGTTTTTGGCCATTGACAGTATTTGGGCCTATATAAACCAACCTTCTCTGAACCCGCAAATACACATAAGCGAGAATGCATATATTTTCGACGTGAAGCTATTCAACAAGGCGACTGTGAGAGAGGCCGTGCTGAACGCCATCACCCATAGGTCGATGATAGTGCAGAATGATGTGGTTATCAAGCAAAGCCCGACAGAGCTGACCATCACCAATGCGGGAGGCTTCCCAGTGGGTGTCGACAAAAGTAATGTGCTTACCGTGAACAGTACGCCGCGAAGCAAACGATTGGCAGAGGTGCTGCAAAAGACGGGACTGGTGGAGAAATCGGGTCAGGGCGTTGACAAGATGTTCACCAATTGTATTATGGAGGCCAAACCTCTCCCCGACTACTCGGCAACCGACAACTATCAAGTGAGCCTTACACTGCGTACTGAGATTCGCGATGTGGCTTTTATGATTTACATCAGGCAGGAGCAGGCCAAACGACCCGAGCATCACAAGCTGAATGTGTTCCAACTTTTGGCCATCTACAAAGTGCGTTTTGGCGAGGAACTGGAGGTGCTGGCAACAACAGTGGATTCTCTTGTGTCGGAAGGAATACTTATGCGGTCAAAAACGGGTAGGTTATCTATGTCAAGAGCGTATAAGAAGATTGCATCGGAGATTGGTAATAGTAGCGTGAAAGTCAAAGAAAATGGGGGAATAAATGGGGGAATAAATGGGGGAATAAATGGGGAAGTAAATGCTCTTAGCGATAGCTTAAAGCGGTTGTACATTTTAGTTCGTGATCACCCTGGAATAAACTCGAACGGAATTGCTGAATTGCTCAAGGTCTCTCCACGGACAGCAGAAAAACAGTTGTCGAATTTGAGAAAAAAGAATCTGATAGAACATCGTGGCTCTCTTAAGACTGGAGGGTATTATGCCAAGAGTTAAACACTCGTTGTTTCCGAACCATTGAGGTGTGATTTCAATTTTGACTACTTTTGCAGGCGATGAAATTGTGGATTTATATATGGATTGTTTTGATGATGGCGGTGATGGGATGTAATGCTCCCACAACCTCACCCCGACCCTCTTCTGGAGGAGAGGGGGTGGCCTCACGGGCTCTGGAAAACATTGATAGCTTGATGTGGCACCATCCCGACAGCGCCTTGGCGGTGATGATGGAATTTGCGGCAAGCCCCAAGGCCGACAGCCTCGATGCCTTTAACGGGCATTATTGCCAACTGCTGGTTTCAGAATTGCTTTATAAGAATGACTATGGGCAGAGCAACCGCGAAAAACTGTTGCAGGCCGTTCATTATTTTGATAGTCTAATGCAGGTCCCTGAGCTTGTCGAAGGGCCGTCTCGATACGTGAATGTTTTTCTCTCGGCCCGCGCCCATTATATGAAT
>CACXQO010000252.1 GCA_902769815.1 uncultured Bacteroidia bacterium
GCCTCCTATCTCTTTGACACAGCCTTTCTCCACCTCGAAAATCTTGTGGTCGATTTGGGTGTCCTCAAAAAGCCGTTCCACCCTTTGTTGCTGAGTATCAGTGATAAAGACCTGACCGAAGTGGTCGTCGCCGACCAGACGCACGAGTTTCATCACACGCTGGTCGTCGAGTTTGTCGAAAATGTCGTCCAAGAGCAAAATGGGCTTGTAGCCAATCTTTTGGTAGTTGAACTCGAACTGCGCCAACCGTATCGAAACCACAAACGACTTCTGCTGACCCTGCGAGCCGAAACGCTTCAGCGGATGTCCGTCCAAGGCAAACTCCAAATCGTCCTTGTGGATGCCAACATTGGTGTAACCCGAATAACGGTCTTGCTGCAAACTTTCCTCCAACAAATCATTCAACGGCTTCTCGTCCAAGCGCGACTGATAAACCACATTCACCTTCTCCGTGCCGCCCGAAACAATCTCGTAATAATGCTGGAAAATGGGCAAGAAATCCTCCAAAAACTGCCGACGTTTGGCATGGATGTCGTCGGCATGTTGCGCCAACTGGTCTTCCCAAAGGCGGAGCAACTCGCGGTCGAAAGTGCGGCTTTCGGCAAACTGTTTCAACTGCACATTGCGTTGCAGCAAGGCGCGGTTGTATTTCAGCAAAGCGTTGAGATACAGCGGGTCGAACTGCGAAATCACGCCATCGATGAACTTGCGGCGGAGGTCGCTGCCCTCGTTGATGAGGTCGCGGTCGTAAGGCGAAATCATTACCAAAGGGAACTTCCCGATATGGTCGCTGAGGCGGTCGTATTCCTTCTTGTTGAAACGAAACGACTTCTTTTGGTCGCGCTTTTGCACACACGACACCAATTCATCATCTTTGCTTTCATGCGAATACACGCCGTGGATGGCAAAGAAATCCTGCTCGTGGCGGATGTTCTGTTTGTCGGTCGCGCCGAAAAAACTCTTGCAAAACGAAAGGTAATAAATTGAGTCGAGGATGTTGGTTTTTCCTGCACCATTGAGGCCCACGAAGCAATTGACATTCTCCGAAAACAGCAAGTCAGCCGACTCGCAATTCTTGAAGTTGGTCAGTTTGAGTTCGTGGAGATGCATGACTTAGAACTTACTCAAGTCCATGCGGACTGTCAGGAAGTGGGGCGACCCAACAATATTACTGCGCGAATAGGCATAATCTATCTGAAAAGCCTTGATTTTCACGGCGAAACCAGCCGAAAGACCAACCAAAGTACGTTTTTGGGGAACATCCATTTTAAGGAATGTCTCGTAGTTGTAGGAAACCCTCAACACAAGATTCTTCCCAATTTCCAACTCTCCGCCCAACACCAAATGGCTACCAAGGTTGTTGAAGAACTTCTTAGTTTTGCTCGGCGCAATATACTGTCCCGTGATGGGGTCGTAATTCTCCTCCGTAAGATACAGATTGTCAGACACTCGCTTCCAATTCTGAATGTCGTGATAGCCAAATACAAAGGTCAGCGGCAGATGGTCGAGTTTCTTGGACGCAATGAAATCCAAAGAAAACGGCAACCACTTGTTTTCCACATTCAACTCCTTGCAAAAGATTTGTCGCCCGATGTTGCGTGCAGCAAGGGTGAAAGCCCAATTGCTGTATGACCAATAAGTGCCTGCCACATCCACGCCCAAGGCTCCCGCTCTACCGATTTCGTATTGAACGCCAGCATATTTCAGGTTGGCACCAATGCTCCATTTGTCGGTCAGTTCTCGCCCCCAGCCCAAAGTGACGGCATAATCCGACACATTGAAAGTGCTGCCATCGACAAGGCCGCTCTCGGAAGCATTTTGCATGTCGCCGTAGTTGTAGTATTGCACCGAAGCCGCAAAACTGCCCACACTCTCAAAAGTGCGGCTGTATTGTGCTGTGGCATAATTCGTCCCCAAATTGAAATCGCCGACATACGAAAGTGAAAGTTGATTGTGCGTTTCAGGCGAAATGGCCGAAGGGTTGAAAACCGCCGTTTGCAAGTCGCCGTCATGCATGGGCAAAGGCAGTCCGCCCAAAGCCACCACACGCGCCGAATTGGCATCCGTCAATGCGCGATAAAGCCCGTCTTTCACCTGTGCATTGGCTTGCAAAACCATGAAAGACAGCACAAATGCACCTAATATGTAAATTGCACGCTTCATTTTTCTACATTTTTTGGATAACGGACACCTATTAATAATATTGTATCGTCGCGTGATTATTTTTCAATCAGTCCCAAACCCGTCTTTTTCAGTTTTCCTTCTTCCTTCAACACGGTAGAAAGCCTGTCCAACATTCCATTGACGAAACGGCGGCTGTCGGGCGTGCTATATAACTTAGAGATTTCGATATACTCATTGATGGTCACCTTCACGGGAATGGAATGGAACTCGCAAAATTCCGTTATCGCCATGAAAATCAATATTTTGTCCATCAAGGCCATGCGGTCGTAGTCCCAATTGGAAAGATTGGCTTTCACCAATTCCATGTATTCGTTGGCATGGAGAATGGTTTTCTCAAACAGCTTGATTACGAACTCCTTATCATCATCCTCTGATTTGTAAGCAGGCGGCAACTTGGTTGTGGCACTAAACGATTCAGGCATTTCGTTGACGAACTTATAAAGCAGGTAAATCGCAATCGGATAGTCACTGTTGAAAGAAAGGTCGCGGTCGGAATAGTAGTCATACAGCAAGCCGTTTTCCGCCATATAGTTATCGATAATGGTCGCCAAAAACTGCTTGTCGTCAGCGAAGCTATTCTTTCCGTTATTCATATATTCCTGATATTCAGAAGTTTCAGTTAATTTCTGAAACAGATTGCGGATAAAGTCTTCTCGCGAGTCGGCCCAATTGATTTTGTACTTCTCCTCAAGGCTCAACAAATGCTTGTTGTCGTCCAAAGCATTGAGAATCCGATTGTTGACAAACTTTAGGTTGGGGTTCAAGTCCTCTTCGGTCGGGAAATGCTTGTTCTTGTTCTCCTCGATGCGCCGCTCGGCGAAATGCTTCACCTCAACCCAGAAGGAAAGCTGGTAAACAAACAACTTGTAAAGGTCGTCGACCTCATCAAGCAGATGGCGTTCCGCTTGGGGCAGATTGCCGCTATTGGACTGATGGTAGGCGTAAATCTCCTGCAACGCCTTGACTCTCAAAAATCTTCTGTTCAACATAATGACTCTATTCTCGTGAAAATGGTTTGCAAAGGTAGTAATTTTTCAGTAAAAAACTTGACAGTACAAGAAATTTGACTACTTTTGCGTTATCTAAACACAACGTAACTAACTCAAATTTAAAGACTGTATCATGAAGAAAAAATTCATTTGCCCCATCTGCGGGTATGTTCACGAAGGAGAAGAGGCACCCGAGCGCTGCCCTCAATGCAAGCAAATCGTTGAATGGAAGGTCGTTGACGAGTCGGCTGCCCTGAATTTCGTCACCGAGCATGTCGTCGGCATCGCCAAAGGCACCGGCGAGGACATGATTAAGGACCTGAACGCCCATTTCATGGGTGAGGCCACCGAAGTCGGCATGTATTTGGCCATGAGCCGCCAAGCCGACCGCGAAGGCTACCCCGAAATCGCCGAGGCTTTCAAGCGTTATGCTTTTGAAGAGGCCGAGCACTGCGCCCGTTTCGCCGAATTGCTTGGCGACGTGGTTTGGGACACCAAGACCAACCTCTACAAGCGCATGATTGCCGAGTGCGGCGCCTGCGAAGACAAGATGCGCATCGCCCGCGTGGCCAAGGAGCGCAACCT
>CACXQO010000253.1 GCA_902769815.1 uncultured Bacteroidia bacterium
GCAGTCGAAGCCGGCCTCGGTCATCTTCTTGATGAAGTATTCGGTGTTGGCGTGGAGCTTGTCTTGCAGCGTGTTGGTCTCGCTCATCATCTCGAACATACGGATGCCTGCGGCCACGAGGCCCGGAGCCATCGAGTTGGAGAACAGATACGGACGGCTGCGCTGGCGCAGCATGTCGATGATTTCCTTGCGGCCAGTGGTGAAGCCACCCATAGCACCGCCAAAGGCCTTGCCGAGAGTGCCGGTCAGGATTTCGATCTTGCCACGGAGGTTGAAGTGCTCGGTCACGCCGCGACCGGTCTTGCCTACCACGCCAGCAGAGTGGCTTTCGTCCACCATCACCATGGCGTTGTATTTCTGGGCCAGTTCGTAAATCTTGTCGAGCGGGCAAACGTTGCCGTCCATCGAGAACACACCGTCGGTGACGATGAGGCGGAAGCGGCAGCCTTGCGCGTCTTGCAGTTGCTTCTCAAGGTCGGCCATGTCGGCATTGGCATAGCGGAAACGCTGGGCCTTGCAGAGGCGCACACCGTCGATGATGGAAGCGTGGTTCAAAGCATCGGAGATAATGGCATCATCGGGACCGAGCAGCGGCTCAAATACACCGCCGTTGGCATCGAAGCAAGCGGCGTAAAGGATGGTGTCTTCCGTGCCGAAAAACTCAGCAATCTTGGCTTCCAACTTCTTGTGGAGGTCTTGACAACCGCAGATGAAGCGGACAGAAGCCATACCATAGCCACGAGCATCCATGCCGTCTTTGGCGGCTTGAATCAGTTCGGGATTGTCGGCGAGGCCGAGATAGTTGTTGGCGCAGAAGTTGAGGCACACCTTGCCGCCAACCATGATTTCAGCGCCTTGTGCGCTCTCGATGATGCGTTCACGTTTATAAAGGCCATCGGCTTCAATCTGAGCCAATTCCTTCTTCAGATACTCTTGAAAATTTGCGTACATGTGATAAAAGTTTTAAAGTTGTTCTTTGGCTGCAAAGGTACAAAAAGGATTGATAGGTTTGAACGAAAAACTATGATTTTTGGCTACAACCATACTTTATACCAATGGTACAGATTTACGATTGAATCGTAAATCTGTACTAATAAACTATAAATTATTTATAGTCAAAACATTAAATTCGGACATTTTCATTTTTTGCTCGCCGCCATACACGATATTGCAATGCTCGGCATCGGCTGACGACAATCCAGCCCAATATTTCAAGGAATGGGCGTAATCCGCCGAATAGGTCTTCCCCGACTTGATTTCGTAGGCAAACTGCTTTCCTTCAATACTTTCCAACAAATCGACTTCGTTTCCCTTGTTGTCGCGCCAAAACGACAATTGTGGTGTTTCGCCTTTATTGAACGCCTTCTTCAGGAACAAATTGATGACATAATTCTCAAACAAACCTCCTTTAAGATAATGGGTATCAAGCTGCTTCGCGTCCTTTATCTCCAACAGCGAGCAAGCCAATCCCGTATCGTAGAAATACAATTTCGGCGACTTGATCAACCGCTTCGAAAAGTTGTTGAAATCGGGACGCAGCAAATGCACGATGTAACTCGTTTCGAGCAACGAAAGCCACGATTGCGCCGTAGAGACGGCAATACCGCAATCGTTGGCCAACGAGGAATAATTCAGCAACTGCCCAATGCGCCCCGCGCACAACTTGATGAATTTCACGAACAAGCCCAAATCCCCGACATTCTTCAACTGCCTGACATCGCGCTCCACATAGGTCTTGATATAATAAGGATAATACTCTGAGGGCGGGATGCCTTTGTCGAACAAACGCGGATAGGCACCCATAAACATTTCATCCTCAACTGTTTGAGGAAGCATATTAGCGGTCTTCAGTTCCTCGCGGGAAAACGGCAACAATTCCAAAATGGCCACGCGCCCCGCCAAAGACTGCGAAATCTGCTGCATCAACTGGAAATTCTGCGAGCCTGAAAGGATATACATCCCTTCCTTGTTGGCCAAATCGACATGGGTTTGCAAATAGGAAAACAAGTTCGGGGCGTATTGAGCCTCGTCAATGATGGTCTTGTCAGGATAGGTGCCCAAGAAACCTCGTGGGTCATCCAAAGCGAAAGCTCTGTTGTCCAAATCCTCCAACGAAACATATTGGTATTCAGCGAATTTCTCACGCAACAAAGTGGACTTTCCCGACTGTCTCGGCCCTGTCAGCAACACAACAGGATAAAGTGTTGTCATCCGACGTAATTTTGCGGTAATCGTTCTTTCTATCATCACAAATTCAATTGATTCCGCAAAGATAGTACAAATTTTCGATTCAATCGTAAATCTGTACGGAAAAGTTATCTCTTCACAAATTTCCGAACACCACAAACGCCTTCCTGCTCCGTCCGTATGACATAAACGCCCGACGGCCATTGCGACACATCAAGACGAACCTCCGTGGAAGAAACGGTTTCAGCAAAAAACGCCCGCCCCATCACATCCATGACGGTCACATTCAAAGGTTTACATTGTGCAACATCGCCAAAATGGATGGTCAGCAAGTCGGTGGCGGGATTGGGATAAACCTGTATGCGTGGCTCATTCGATTCGGCAACGGAGGTTGGGAATTTCAGATGATTGAATAGGAAATCGCGGGTGATGCCGAAGCAAGCGTTGAATTTTTCCTCAATCAATTGGCCAACCCCGCTAAGATAAAAAGCGTGTCCCTCGCCCTCGAAAGGATGAAACTCGTAATCGCTGATGTCCAAGTCGTCTAAGCGTTGGACCATTGCGTGCGAGCCGTACATAAAAGGCATCACATCTGGAAGCATCCCATTATAACAATACCCCGAATCGTAAGGCACAGTGGTATCGTCGGTGCCGTGAATCATGCACAGCGGCACAAATTCCTCTTTGTCAATGACATCAAGGCCATTAACGCCACCCCAATGCGGAACGGCACCAGCCACCGCAGGCGAAACATCGGCATATTCTGGATAGCCTGAACTGTGCATCGGGCCTAAATCCGGGCTTACATAAGTTTCAACAGGTCGCTCGTCCTCATCCAAGAAAATCTCGCTTAATATGGCAATGGAGCCAGCCGAGTTTCCAAGCAGAAAAACCTGTTCCGTGTCAATCTTGAATTGTTCTTGATGGTATTTGAAAAACCTGACGGCTGAACTGACATCCTGAGCCGCCATGTAGGCAGTGCGAATCAACGACGTGGCATTGATGTTCCAAAATGATAGCAATCGGTAGTCGATGGAGGCCGCCGCGTAGCCATGCTTGGCCAAGCGGGTGCAATACTCTACCATATCGGCATAATCGCGACCTCCGGCAACGAAAGCACCGCCGAAAACCGTAATCACCAAAGGGCGCGCCGAAAGGGTGTCGCCTTGGGGTTCGTAGAAGTCAAGGAACAAGGTGGTGGGCGAAGTTTCACCCTCCTTGACGGCACTGCTGAAAGGGATGGCCGTGGAAACGCTCACTTCGTCAAAGATGGGCTCGGCATAGCGCACGCCTTGTGCCATTGCCATATTCGTGAACAAGCCACACAACAGGCCAATTAAGGCTAAAAATCCGGTTGTTTTCATTCTATTCATTTGCTTGATGTTTCATTTCACTGCAAAAACAGGAAAATATTATTGATTTTCATACATTAGATACCTAAATCTTCAAACAATTCCTCAATATTGGCATAGGTCGTCACCTTGCCTTCCTTTTCTTCTTCGATGGCCTTAGCAAGTGTCCCTCGACGGGAACGCGAAGGATTCACAATGCGGCGTTCTGT
>CACXQO010000254.1 GCA_902769815.1 uncultured Bacteroidia bacterium
TCGCAGTTCCACCTTGCTTTTGCTTTTCCTCATGCCCGACAGCGAACCACGCGCCAAAGGCCTACTGACTGGCAAACTTTTCGAGTACATGGCCTCGGGTCGTCCCATCCTTTGCATCGGCCCTGAAGACGGCGATGCAGCGCATATCCTGAAGGAAACCCACGCTGGACAAACCGTCAGTTTCGAGGACAAGGAGAAGATGAAGGAAGTCATTAAAGACCTATACCAAAAGTATTTGGAGAATGGATTGCCCTCAAATGAGAGCAAAGAAGTGGAGAAATACTCGCGAAGGGCTTTGACGGGGGAATACGGAAAGCTGCTGGATAAAACCATAATGGAATGATGCCATGATACCCAAACAAAGACTGGTGTTGGGAAGTGATAACACTGAAAAACGAGTAACAACAATGAATAAGAACACATCAACATTCACTATCAACAAGGGGATGACAAGCAGGTACGACAAAACCTTATCTTTCATCCAGAAACACTTGCCCAAAGAGAAGCGAGTGCTTGATTTAGGGATTCCCAACCCCTTTTCATACATTATGAAAGAAAAAGGATACGAAGTGTTCAACACAAAAGGCGAAGACCTCGACCTTCAACCAGAGGTGGTGAAGCAATACGAAGGAATCGGATTTGTCACCGCCTTGGAGATTTGCGAGCATCTCATCAATCCCATGGGCGTTCTCTCTCAACTCCCGTGCGACAAACTGATTGCATCCATTCCATTATCTCTTTGGTTTGCAAAGGCTTACAGAAGCAAAACCGACCCTTGGGATCGCCATTTCCATGAATTTGAGGACTGGCAGTTCGACTGGCTTTTAGAGAAGTCGGGCTGGAAAGTGATAGATTCCGAAAAATGGACTTCTCCAACAGGCCAAATCGGGATTCGGCCCATCCTGAGGAAATTCACGCCGAGATACTACATTGTTTATGCCGAAAGGCATCAAAAACTATAATTGGGCATACATCGCCACCAGCTTCGCGCCATCCACCCCCCAATTGTATTTGTCGATTACCGCTTGACGGCCTTTTTGAATGTAGTTGTTCAACAATTCAGGATGCGCATGGAAATTGGCTATTATGTCAGCCAACTCTTCTGGACGGTCATATCGATAACTGACCCCGCTTCCTGTTTCGTTCACAATGCGCACCAACGGGTCGCAATTCGAGACAACCATTGGAATCTCGGCATACATGTACTGGAAAATCTTATGCGGAATCGTATTGTCCGTATGACCCGACTTGATGTGAGGTATCAACGCGACATTGGCAGATTCATACAAATCACAGATTTGGGTGTAGTGCTTGAAACCATGCACCACGACATTCTCCTCAACTTGCAATTCATCAATGAGTTTCCTAATATCAACAAGATAACTTCCATCCCCAACCAAGTCGAAATGCACCTCGATACCTCTATTCTTGAGAATTGAAATCGCCTTGATTACATTCTGTATGCCACGATGGTAATTGATGCCGCCCACATACAGCATCCTAAATTTGTCGGTCTTGAACTCTTTCCTTTCAATCGGGTCGAATTGGTCAAGGTTCAGCGTGTTCGACACCACTTCCACCTTTTCTGGAGAAACGCCCAAAGCACAAACCCTAGTCTTTGCCTCGTCCACAACAACAATTATCTTGTCGGCCAAAGCGCACATTTCCTTTTCATAACGAACCCATTGGCCATTGGATGACAGCAACTTGCCAAGAAAAGTATTCGTATGCTTCGACAATTGGAGCAAAACGGGCCAATTCTCGTGCAAATCGAGCACAAAACGAACCCCATATTTGCATTTTGCCTCATACCCCACTTTCGCAAGAGGCAAGTCATGTATATGGACAGCATCAAACCTCTCATTTTCAAAGAGTTCATCAATAAAATGTCTCCAATAATTGAAATAAAAAGGAAACTTCAACACACCAACACTCGCCTTGAAAACGAACTTTGAAACACGCTTACGATGAATTATTCCGTATGCAGTTTTTTCAAGCAATGCCTTTCCTTCCTTCTGAAAACAAGCCAAATGCACTTCGTGACCATTCTCAGTTAGCGACTTCATCTCATTTTCCACCCGAGTATCAGGTGGAAATGGATGGTCCAGCAACATCAGTATTTTCATAAATCAGAATCAATTATCAAGTTATCTATCCAAAATCTTAAAAAACATATCTATCAAATCATTCACAGACTGTGAAACCTTCAATTTATATAACACCACCATACCCAAGGCAAGGAACAGGGTTGATTTCAAGGCTGCATTGATGGCCAAGCCGAAAATGGGTTTCTCGAAAAGATTGGCAAACAATGGCGTTAATGCACTTGTCCACAGCCAATTGAGCGCAAACAAAGCCAACACAATCGCCGCCACGGGGATTAGTTTCTTCGACAGCGGCATCACGCCGATTTTCCACTTGATGAAGGCCAAAAGCAAGACGAAATACACCAAATAGGACCCAACATTGGCCAAGGCACCACCTGTGATGTCCCATTTTGGCACTAACCAACTGTTCAGTACGATGGACATCGTAGCCAGCAAAATGGTGAAAATCAGCGAATAATAGTAATACTTAGAATAACTCAACGCTGTGGTTATCACGCCGAGCGTGGAATAGATGAGGCGGCTCAACGAAAGGATGAGTACCGCCCATTTGCCCAAACGGTAAATTTCGCCATTGGGCAACAGGTCAAAGAAAAAGTCTATGTTAATCCACACGATGAAAAACACGAAACTGCCTGCAATAAACTGATGCAGAGCGACATTCTTGCACAAGGCATCAGCCGTTTTGATGTCCTGTTTGGCCATCGCATCGGAGATGTGCGGCCTCGAAATGGCCCCCAACGAGCGGTAAGGCATTTCGACGAGTGCTGCAATGTTGGTGGCAATAGTAAACACGCCCGCCAAATGGAAACTCGTCTTTGCCGCCACGAAAAACTTGCTCAGCATCGGAATCACGTTGCCCGCCAAGGCCGCCGTAATCATAAACAGGGTGTAGAACAGGAAATCGCGCCTTAATTGTGCAGAAATGAACCTCGGCTCTATCTTGAACGACACCCGCTGGAGCGACATCAGATAGACTATATTGATTATGGTGGCAAGGCCGTAAAGAACACAAAACGAAATGATAACGCCATCAAAATCAACGACTTTATAGAAATATAGCAAATAAATCGCCAAAGTTCCCACGCGCAACCCAACCTCGCGGATGAATTTGGGCAGTACGATTCGGAGCAATAGGTTGCTATTCGTCTCAAACACAGAGATATATAGCATGAAAAACGCCAGAGGAACGACAAAATTCACATATTTTGCGAACAAATCCGCGCCCACTTCGGAGTCTTTCGTAAAGAAATCGACAATCGCGCCTTTGAAGAGGAAAAACGCAAGCAAAAAGAATGTGAAACCAATCAGTGGGACGAGCAAAGTCCAGCCGAAAAAGCCGTGGTCGCGGTGTTTCTCATCCTTGAAGAAAGGATAGTAGCGCATGGCGGACGAGTTGGTGCCCAACTGCGCCAAACCGCCAAACAACAAGGAGCATTGCAACAAGATGTCGATAAGGCCAATTTGCTCAGGCTGAAGGGCTTTCGTCTGTATGAAAAAAGTCGTGACAATGCCCACGGCCACCCCGATATAGGTGGCGATAGTGCCCTTGATACTCTGTCGTGCTACGATGCCCATTGTGCCAATTTATGACGGATTACCCAACTTTTCAAACTCCTCTTTCAAGTCAATTGTCTTTTCGTGATAATCAACTCGTAATCCTTGTTTTGCTCCTCCAAGTCATGAACCAAGACATTCTTCTCCTCAATGCTTCTCTTCAACTCCTCAATGCGCTCCAAACGGTATTCATTAGCGGTTTGATAGGCCTGAATGTGTTTCTTCAAGTCCTCGATGACGATTTCGCGGCGGCGCACCTCGTCTTCCGCGTCACTCAGTTTGTCGTATCCACGCCTAATGCCCGAGTTGAGGTCGTTGCCAGCCAAAATCAGGATAGCAACAATCCAAATCCAAAGCAGGAGGATGATGAGCGTGCCGATGGAGCCATACAGCACGTTATAGCGTGCAAAATTGGAGATATAGGTGTTGAAGCCCACCGTTCCGAGGACGAAAAGCGTGGTGGCGAGAATCGTTCCGGGACTGAAAACCACAAAGTTACGGTAGCGCTTTTCCCCGTTGGGGCCAAGCCGCTTGAGTTCCTGACGGTAATGCTCATTGAACCTGACATTGCCGAAATAATACAGCAAAGCAATGCCAAAACAAAGGGCGAAAACACCTATCACCCAACGCAATACCATGAACAAGAAGAAGGTAAACGAACCTCCTTCGATGATTTCGTTTGTGACCAAATATTTCAGGGCCGTGCCACCCAAGGAAATTAGCAGGACTGAAACCACCACCAACGCACCAATGATGATGAGCATGATGATGGCAAACAGCCGCTGAATCAGCCAGCCTTTCAGCCCCAAGCCCTTGAAAGTGAGGTAGTCGGCGTAGACATTTCGGAAACCATTGAACACAGCCACGATGCCGCTTGAGCCGAACACCAAGCACAAAACGACACTGATGGAAAGCAAGCCATCGTGGGGCCGATTCATAATGCCATCGATGGTTTCCTTAACGTAATCCATTGTCCCTGAAGGAATAAGAAAATCATCCAAGGCTAACATCACCCTTCCGTAAAGGTTCGGGATGGGGATGTAGGGAATCAGAGTGAAGAAGAACAGGATGAGCGGAAAGAGCGCGACAAAGAAATTGAACGCCACGCCAGCGGCGCGGTCGACGGTGCGGCCCTTGGTGAACAGCTTGAAGAAGTCGATGAGCACATCCATCAGCGGCAACTTCGTGCCAGGGAAACGCACCAAGCGCAAGAAGTTGTCGTCGCGGTTGTACCACTCCTTCACTGTCTGCATTTTGGCTTCCAGCCAGATTGCCAGTTTTCCGTCTTTCTTTTCTTTGTTGGGCATAAACGGAGTTTCATGGCGCAAAAATACGGGTTTTGTTGCAATGAGCCGATAAAAATCCTATTTTTGCCGCATTATGACCAACGAAAGCAACACCATATCCCACGAGGGCATCATCACAAAAATCACCGACGACGAACTGGAAATCAAGATACTGGCGCAGAGTGCGTGCGCTGCCTGCCACGCCAAAAGTGCCTGCGGCAAGGGCGAACAGACTGAGAAAATCCTCACCGTGCCACGCCCCAAGGGTCAGGACTTTGCGCTGAACCAAAAAGTGAACGTGAAAATGGCCATTGGGCAAGGCAACAAGGCGGCGGTTTTGGCCTATCTCATCCCGATTCTACTGCTTTTAGCCGTGCTTTTCGTATGCCTCGGCTTTGGGCTGAACGAAGGCTTGTCGGCACTCATCGCCATCGTCGCGCTGATACCTTATTATATTATACTCTATTTGCGCCGCGACAAACTCAAGAATAAGTTTTTATATGTTATTGAGTAACAATTAGTTACTTTAATTATTGAAATTTTATATGATTCATATAATGCAAATTGTATAATTTTGTAATGTGATTTGAATAATTTTTCCTTTGCCAAAAAAACGATATTCCGTATTTTTGCGGGTTCAAATCGAAAACAAACTCAAAATTCTTTTTAAATGAGTAACACTTTATTTATTTCCCTTGCGGTTCTCGGAATCTTGGGCGGTGTGCTTGCCGTGGTTCTGTACTTCGTGGCACAGAAGTTCAA
>CACXQO010000255.1 GCA_902769815.1 uncultured Bacteroidia bacterium
TAATCGTATTTATGCCTCCCATCCATATATTTTTCTGCATACAACAAGGCACTATCCATACAGCCCAAAGCCTCAAACGATTTGTAAAGATACATGTTGGCATTCATCCTCCACACCTCCAAACCGTATTGATTCGCTGCTTGCTTGGCAAAAAAGATGCAAGAATCGTATTGCCCTAACTCGAAATAGGCATGGGTCAGTCCATCGATGGTGCTTGCCCTGAACTTGGCCGTTTGCCCGCCCAACAGCTGCAAAGCCTTTTTCTCTTCTGCAATGGCTTCTCTCAACAATTTCTGCATTTCCTCCTCACTTTTAGCCTTTTTCTGCTTCTCGTAACGAAAAAGCAAATGCAAGGCAGCCGAACTGTGGCAGGCAGCCATTTTCCAAGTGTCGCCAAGCGTTTGGGCAGAGCGAAAGCCTTTTTCCAGATACAACGCGCTGCTGTCGTACTCCCTGAAACGAAGGTACAATTCACCTATCATGAGTGCAGTGAGGCAGTGTTGGTCGAGCCATTGCCGATGGCACAAAAAACGTTCAGCCTCTTTCAGCACCTCCAGACTTTCATTGTGGTAACCGAAATCGCCGTAAGCCGAACCAAGACCGCTATAGATTTTGTATTTCAAGTGGTCGATCACGTCTTGCTCGGTGGTGGGTGTGGGTGAAAAACGCACAAAACGCTCGTCCACATGCTGGCATTGGTCGATGCTTTGTTTGGCTTTCTGGTAATTGTCGATGCAAAGCCAACGGTGCTGTGGCGACGAGCGGTAGGCATAGCCTTTGGCGTAATACGACTTTGCCTCAAAATACTTGTCACCGCCGCCGACATAGCAATTTTCGGCCACTTGCAGAAGCGAATCGATTTCGGCGTTATAGAACATCGTATCGAATAAGGCATCAAGCCGAAGCAGGCAATAATGCGCCCGTTCCTTCTCCGAAAGCACCGAAACATTCAGCGTGTCAAGGATTTGCCTTGCGCTGTCGAGGTTGGTTTGGTAGAAACATTCCACACGATAGAGCATGTCCTCCTCCGGCGGTGGAGGCGTTTCGCGCTTGGAGCAAGCAGCCACCAACACGACAAAAAGCAAAAGCCATATAAAAAACATGCGTTTCATGGCTGCAAAGGTAGCATTTTTTTGCGACACCAACAAAAAAGGCCAGCCACTTTGTTGTCTGTCAAGAAGGGAAATCAAGGCAAAATCGGCCAACACTTCAATCCAAATCCAACAAATAGGAGCAGTATTTCCCCAACAAATGACTTATGGGCAGCTCGCCTTTCCGATAACGCTCGGCATCCAAAGAAAGCAGGCGTTCCCTGACTTTTATATGCCCGTCGAGAACCGCAGTGAGATAATAGCCTCCCGCTTCCTCGCTGATGGCTGTGTCACTGAAACGCGACACAATGTCATCCCTTTCGCCACCATAATTGATGGAATAGGAAGGCCGCTTGGCTCCGGGATTGTCTTCGATAAGGATGTGCTTTTCCAACAAGTCCTGAATGTCGCGAATGGCCGTGTCTTTCGAGCATTTGCCCAAATTCGCCCAAGTTTTTGAAGTGATTTTGGCCTCGTAACCATCGAGGAAAAGGTTCAGTGTGTTGGTTTGGCGCTCTGTCAGTGGGACACTGGCAAAACGCATCCAGAAGAAACTCTTGTTGAGCACTGTGCTCACCGTGGCCGAAGCCTCACGGATAGCCCCCAACAAAGTCTTCAAGTACCACACGACCCACTCAGTGATGTCGCCGTCGCCGTGCTGCACCCGCTCCAGAATGTCGTAATAATGGTTCTTGTCGCGGTTGATTTCCGACGAGATGTTGTAGAATCGGAAACGGCTGTTGTCGCCTCGGGCAAGGTACATATCGCCAAGGATACGTGCCAACCTGCCATTGCCATCCTCGAAAGGGTGAATGGAAACGAACCACAAATGGACGATGGCAGAACGGATGACTGGAGAGATGGGCTTGTCGGCATTGAACCAGTCGATGAACTTGCGCATCTCCTCCTCCACTCGGTCGGGCGATGGGGCCACGTAATGCACCCGCTCACGCCCCCAAAGCCCCGAAACGACGTGCTCCTCGTGGGTGCGGTATTGTCCAACCTCGATGGGTACGCCCTCGCTGAATCCCGACGGGAAGAAGACCGACTGCCAGCCGCAGAGTTTCTCCTTCGTCAAAGGCTGATCGTAGTTCTCCATTGCATCAAGCATCACCGCCACCACACCCTCCACATAGTGCGATGAAGGGACAAACTTCGCGTTTTCAATCCCCAGACGGCGGGCAATGGACGAGCGCACCTCATCAATATTGAGCCTTATGCCTTCTATTTCAGAGGAATAGACCACATCGCGGGTGAGGTTTTCGGCCACCGCCTTCAATTGGCTATCGAAGCCCAAACCGCTCAAGCGACCAAGCAGTTTGCCTTGTTCCCGGCAAACTTCGTCCAAAAGCAAGGCCACCTTTTCCGCCGACCATCGGAAATCCGTCCAGTTCTCGTGTTCGTGTAAATACATAGTGCAATAGTTTCTGCGGCATTATCCATCCAATATCGTCGCAAATTTTGCGACAAAAATACATAAAAAATGTCGCAGAAACGAAAAAAACAGTAAAAAGTACAGATTTTTCTCACTCGACAAGCGCAGAAATCGGGTCAAAATCGGCCTTGTTTTTGAGGTTGGAGCGGTATTTCGTCAAAACATCAGGATTGGTTACGAGCATTATTTTCAGAAAATGTGATTTTTTGACCGGAAAAATAGCCGAAAATGTGATTTTTTGATTATTTTTGTCGCCGAAAATGTGATTGATTGTTATGGAATTGCTTGAAAGAAAGATAGATAAGTTTCTTATTGAATGGAAACAGAATCCCGATAGAAAACCTTTGATTGTGCGAGGTGCCCGGCAAATCGGGAAAACCGAGTCGATTAAGGCTTTTGGTCGTGCCAACTACGAATCGGTGTTGGAGATAAATTTTGTGCTTCAGAAGAAATTCCGCACCATTTTCGACAACGGCTACGAGGTGGACCAGATCATCAAGAATATCACTGTGCTTGAACCCTCGTGGAAAATTATTCCCAACAAGACACTGCTGTTTTTCGACGAGTTGCAAAAATGTCCCGATTGCGCCACTTCGCTCAAGTCATTCTGTCAAGATGGGCGCTTCGATGTGATTTGCTCAGGCTCGCTGATGGGCATTTATTACGAGGAAATCGAGTCGAATGCGGTAGGCTTCAAAGAGGATTATGATATGTTTTCGATGGATTTCGAAGAGTTCCTTTGGGCCAAGGGTTATTCCAAGGAACAGGTTGAGGACCTTTACGCGCACATGCTTTCGTTGAAGCCGTTCTCGCAACTTGAATTGGACACCTTCATGGGCATTTTCCGCGACTATATGACGCTCGGAGGTATGCCCGAGGTGGTCAAAATGTACATCGGCAACGGCCATTTTGGCGGAGTGCTGAAACTGCAACGGCAACTTTTGAAAGATTACGAGGAAGACATCACCAAATACGCAAAGGAGACCGACAAAGCCAAAGTCCTTGCAGTGTATAGCCACATTCCGGCATTTTTAGCAAAGGAAAACAAGAAATACCAAATCACGAAGATTGCCAAAGGTGCGCGAAACAGGGAATACATTGGTGCCGTGGACTGGCTGAAACAGGCTGGTGTGGTCAATGTTTGCTATTGTTTGAGCAATGTGGAGCTGCCGCTGAAAGGCAATTATGATGCTGAGTGCTACAAAATCTACTACCAC
>CACXQO010000256.1 GCA_902769815.1 uncultured Bacteroidia bacterium
AGATCTTTTCAAAAAAATCGTAAATCAAAGCTGCTTTGTCCCAAAACATAGTCGTAAAGGTTTTACGGGTTATCAGAAAAACAAAAAATAGCGCGGCACACATCCATGGCAAAATGTTTTATGGTTTTACGCCACAAAATTATGCCATGCAATCACAAGTTTTGCTCATCATTAATGGGGAATTGTCAACCTAAAACGCCCTTAATAATTAGGATGGCTTTTTCATTCCCAACACACACCACCGCACAAACGGAATCCGCCTCAAAACCTCATAAATCGCAGGCGAAAGCAGCATCACGGCGACGAAAAGAATGACATACATCATCCACGGAGCCAATGAGGTGTACATCTTCATCATATAGCCCAACGAGGCAATCACTAAATAATGAACGATATAGATGCCGTAACTGGAGCGTGTCATATAGCTGGCGAAGGCACTCGTGCGGTTGAATTTTGCCTTGAACCAGCCCATCATCGCGAGGCACATCAACCAACCGTAAAGGCAATTGAGCGGGCTGCCCAAATATTGCGGCGAAGTGTTGTCCTGTCCGAAAGTGGTGACAATGAGCACCGTGCCTGCAACGACGGCACAAGCCATCAGCGGAATCCAAGCCTTTTCTAATTTCTCTTGAACCTCATCGTGGGCAAATACGAAATAGCCCAACAGGAAAGGAACCAAGTAGAAAAACGGCTTATACAAATTCAAAAGGCCGTCCAACGACTCGGGACGGGGATTTTTGATGAGGGTTTGCTCACCGATCCAAAACAACACGCCTAATAGGATGATAACCACATAATTGGCTTTGCCACAAATGGTATAAAACCAATCTTTGCGGTCGATGGCGCGAATGAGCAACAGCACCAAACACAGCAGCCAAAGCACCTGAACAAACCACAGCGGTCCGGTGCCACTAACAGCCATCATCATATATTTTGCTATGGCGGGCATACCGTCGAACACGCCTTGACGAGCGGCCACAACGGTGTTGAAATAGCCGACCATCCATTGGAACACGAAAAGGCCTATCGTGCCCGGCACCAACAGTTTGCGGGTGCGTGCCTTGAACCATTCCTTGGCCGATTGCATTTGCAACGCATAACGCGAGCCGATGCCCGCCAAAATGAACAGCAACGGCATAAAAAAGGGATAGAGAATATACATCACAATATCCTGATACTGACGGCATTCAGGATAATCGCCGAAACCGCCGATGCCGCCAAACACGCCCTTGTTGTTGTAGAAATAAATGACGTGGTAAAACAGCACCAAGAGCACCGTCGCCCAGCGCAAATTGTCAATCCAATGCTTGCGTTCCATGGTCAGTTTCCTCCTAACATTTCATCGATTTTGTCCTGAAAAATCTCGGTTTTCAAAACGGCCATGCCTTTTGAATCGCCAAGCACCAAAAGGCTGTCGCCAGCCTTGATTCCGTAAACCTCGCGAGCTTCCTTGGGAATGACGATTTGTCCGCGCTCGCCCATTTTCACCACGCCGAAAATGTACTTTCCATTGTCTTCTACCATAATGACTTGATTTTTGTGATTAGTATGATTTTTCATATTATGCTGCAAAAGTATGATTAATTTCCGAAACTTGTACCTTATCTTTCAAAAAAAATCATTTTCAACTCTATTAATCACCCTAAACTTGATTGTTTTTCCTATTTTTGCGCTCAAATTACACCAAAATTAAATTAATTAGTTCAAAATGAAAAAACTATCCCTTCTCCTTGTTTTGGCCATGTGTACAATGTTTGCCGTGGCCCAGAATGGCCGCATCGACTTGCGCCACGAAACAAAGGCTGAAATCACGCACAGCGACTTCTCTACGCTCCGCGCCACTTTCAGCTACGGCTCCATCGAGAGCATCGAAATTGCCACCCAAAGGGGCACTTTCTCTGAAATCGCCATCGAAGGCACTTACGCCTCGGGCGAAATCGGCACGCCTGAACTGCCTGCCTCGCACCAACTGCTGGCCGTGCCTTTCGGGGCAACGCCACAGGTGAATGTAATCAGTTACACGACAACAGATTACCGTCTTTCCGACTACGGCATCGGCACCCTCATCCCGCATCAGCCCTCTGTCCGCAAGGACCAGAATTTGGACGAGGTCGAGTTTGTCTACAACGCCGCAGCCTACCAAACCCGCAGCCTCGCTACCATGCCCGAAGCCACAATTGAGGTGCAAGGCACCATGCGCGGCATTCGCATCGGCTCGTTGGTCATCAATCCGGTGAGTTACAATCCCGCTGCCAACACCTTGCGCGTGTTCAACGACATCGAGGTGGAAATCAATTTTGTGGGTGCCGACCGCGCTGAAACCGAGCGCATGTTGTTGAACACCTACAGCCCGTATTTCGACATCGTCTACAAGCAGATGTTCAACTACCGCCAAATCATGGACGTGTACGACGACCACCCGGACCTGATGGCCTATCCCGTCCACATGATCGTCATCACGCCCGAAAACTACATTTCAGCCTTGCAGCCTTGGATTAATTGGAAAATCCAAAAAGGCTTCGACGTGAATGTGGTGACCACGGCACAGGCCGGCGGCAACTATAACGCCATCCAGTCATACGTGCAGAACCTATACAATACTGGTGTCAGCCAAGGCGCTACTCCTACTTTCGTCATCCTTGTCGGCGACACAGGCCAAATCCCCGGAAAAACCAGCGGCAATGCCACCCAAAAAGTGACCGACTTGTACTATGGCTCTATCGACAACGACTATTTCCCCGACATGTTCTACAGCCGCATGTCAGCCGAAAACACCAACCAAGTGACGGCCATCGTCAACAAGATTTTGCAATACGAGCAATACACCATGCCCGACCCGAGCTACCTCAGCAATGTGACCCTCATCGCCGGTTGGGACAGTTATTGGAACCCGCGCATCGGCCAACCCACCATCAACTACGCCACCACCTATTATTATAATACGGCCCACGGCTTCACCACCGTGAACGCCCACCTCAACCAAAGCCAATATCCGGGCTGCTACAACGCCCTGAACACGGGTATCGGTTTTGTCAACTACACAGCTCACGGTGCCGAAACCAGATGGGAAGACCCCCAATTCACAGTTTCCAACGTGAACGCCCTGACCAACACCAACAAATATTTCTTGGCCATGGGCAACTGCTGCCTGACGGGTAACTTCGGCTACAGCCAACCCTGCTTCGGCGAGGCCATGCTCCGTGGCGAAAACAAGGCTGCCTACAGCTACATCGGCTCGTGCCCCGTAACCTATTGGTATGAAGACTATTACTTCGGTGTGGGTGCCACCAATGTCATGAACCAAACCCCGACCCAACAAAACACGGCAACAGGCGTTTACGACGGCATTTGGATGGACGAAACCTATAACACCGTTTCTTCCATCACCTTCCTTGGTAACATCGCTGTTTGCTATGCTGCCGCCGGAAACTACCAGACCAGCACCACCCCGCTCTATTATTGGCAAGCCTACCATGTGCTCGGCGACGGCTCCATCATGCCTTACCGCGTGAATCCTACGCCCAACAACGTGAGCCACGCTTCCTCCATTCCTTCGGGTTCGAGCAACTTTGCTGTTAATGCACAAGCAGGTTCGTATGTGGGCATTTCGCAAAACAACGTCTTGAAAGGCGCAGCTTTGGTGCCCGCTTCGGGTTCGGTCAATGTGCCGGTGAGTGGAATCACTTCGGGGCAACCGGTGAAAATCGTTGTCACCAAGCCACAACGCCAGCCCGGTGAGCGGTGGCGGCACCTACAACCAAGGCCAATCCTGCACCGTGACGGCCACGGCCAATAGCGGCTACACCTTCACCAACTGGACTGAAAACGGCAACGTGGTTTCAACCCAAGCCAACTACACCTTCACCGTCAACAGCAACCGCACCTTGGTAGCCCACTTCACCGCACAGACGCAGCAATACAACATCACCGTTTCGGCCAACCCGACCAACGGCGGCACCGTCACGGGTGGCGGCTCCTATAACCAAGGCGCAAGTTGCACCGTTTCGGCCACGGCCAACAGCGGCTACACCTTCAACAACTGGACGGAAAACGGCAACGTGGTTTCATCGCAAGCCAACTACACCTTCACGGTGAACGGCAACCGTACTTTGGTGGCCAACTTCACTGCACAGCCTCAGAACTACACCATCAGCGTTTCGGCCAATCCTGCCGAGAGCGGCACCGTCACAGGTGGCGGCAGTTACCAGCAGGGACAGACCTGCACCGTTCATGCCACGCCTGCCACGGGCTACAATTTCGTGAGATGGACGGAAAACGGCTCCTCGGTTTCCACCAACCCGAATTACTCTTTCACCGTTACGGGCAATCGCACTTTGGTGGCCCAATTCGAAGGCCAGAGTTATTACATCGCAATCAACTCCAACCCGAGCAATGGCGGTACCACTTCGGGCAACGGCCTCTATACCTACGGACAGCAATGCACCGTAACCGCCACGCCAGCAGAGGGTTATACCTTTGAGAAATGGACTGAAGGCGGTTCGCAAGTCTCAACGAATGCGAGTTACACCTTTACCGTCACGAGCGGCCACAACTTTGTCGCCAACTTCACCGTGCAGACCTTTGAAATCGTGACCAACATCAATCTTGCAGAAGGCGGCACCGTCACGGGCGGCGGCACTTATCAATACGGAGATCAAGTGACTGTAAACGTGGTGACTGTCGAGGACTACGCCTTCAGGAACTGGACGGAAAACGGCGAAGTGGTTTCGGAAGAAAAGACGTATACTTTCACCGCCACCGCCAACCGCAACCTCACGGCCAACCTCGAATACACCGTTGGCATTGGCGAACATCAAGCCATGACCTTGATTTATCCTAACCCCGTTAGCGACAAACTGACCATTGAAGCCCAAGAAGCCATCGGCAATTTGGAAATCTACAACCTCATGGGCACTTTGGTCTACAGCCAAACGAACTGCGCCGAGAAGGTGGAAATCAGCACCTCTGGCCTGCAAAGCGGCATCTATTTCATCCGCTTGACGAATGACAAGGTGTCGGAAACGAGAAGGTTTGTGAAAGAATAAAAAAGGATTTGTTTTTCATTGGTTTTGTTTGTGGAGATGCCGTTTTACGGTGTCTCCACATTTTTATTATGTGCCGCCGCACGGCTTTGGTTGACAATCCAAACGCCAGTGAAAACCAGCACCATAGCCACCAATTTCTTCCAAGTGATGCGGTCCAAGCCAATGGCAATGCTGATGAGCGTGGCAATGATGGGTTGCACATAATTGTACATGCTGACCAAGGTCGGACGCAGCCTTTTCTGCCCGACGGGAATCAGGAAATAGGCGACGAAAGTGGCGAAAACCACCACATACGCAACCTGCCACAATATCTTGCCATCCATCTGGCCGAAAGGCAGTTGGAAGAAATGCCGCGCATTGAACGGCCAGGCCACCAACATCGAGAAAAGAAACATCCATTTCATGAAAGTGACCACATTGTATTTCGTAATCAGCGGGCGGAAAATGCCAAGATAGAGGGCGAAAGTCAGGGCGTTGAGGATGGTGAGTACAATGCCCATAGGCTTGGTTTCCGTTGCGCCGCCGCCAAGTCCTACCGAATTGAAAATCAGCAATAAAACACCCGCCAAACTCACCAAAACGCCCCCGATTTTCTTGAAAGTGATAGGCTCTTTCAAGACGATGGCGGCCACAAACATCGTCATAATGGGCGTACAGGTGTTGGTGATGCTCAAATCGATGGAGGTCGTCATGGTGATGGCCTTCAGGAAACTCATCTGCGTCAGGAAAAGGCCGAGCATGGATGCCACAAAGATTTGCAGCAAATCCTTCAGCGGCACCTTTTCCTTGGGCATGAAAAGCGACAAGAGCCAAAACAAAAGGGCGGCTCCTGTCGCTCTGAGGCAAAACAAATCCATCGGGGTCAACACATGTGCGTTGGAGATGTTCTTGCAGCACACGATGTTGAACCCGAAGATGCAGTAGGCACCAAAGCACGCGAGGTGCCCGATGAGTGTTGACTTGTTATTCAATCCAGTAGACGTAATTCTCCTTGCGCGGCTTGGCTTCGGGATAGTCGCCGTTCACATAGCCGAGGATGCAATTGCCGATGCCGACATACTTTTCGGTATCGATGCCAAGTCCAGCGAGGATGGCTTTGCCTTCATCGGTGAGCAGGTTGCCCATGACGAGCGAGCCGTCTTCCTTCCAAGTCATGGCGGCGGTGGTGTCGGCCAACACGACCAGAACCACGGGCGCGCCATAGAACGGGTCCATGTCGTTGTCAGGACCGAAAACGGCGGCGTTGAGCTTGCTCAGCCTGTCGCGCACCTCACGATTGGTGACGGCGATGATGATGGGGGCTTGGCGGTTCATGCCCGTCGGGGCGTAGGTGCCAGCCTTGCAGATTTCTTCGATGACCTCGCGCGGAGGCACTTCGTCGGTGTAGCTGCGCACGCTGCGGCGCGTCAGCAGGTCTTGCATGGTGGTGTTCATGGTTGTTGCT
>CACXQO010000257.1 GCA_902769815.1 uncultured Bacteroidia bacterium
GCTGATTCGCTGAAATATACCACGCCGGGAGGTAGAATCGTTTACGGTGGCGGTGGCATCATGCCCGACATCTATGTTCCGCTCGTCGACGACAGCACCGAATACTATTTCAACCGCATCGTCAACCTCGGACTGCTCTACCAATATGCCTTTGACTATACCGACCTTCATCGCCAGCAGTTGCAGCGGTATAAGACGGTCGATACATTCAAGAAATCGTTTTGGGTGAGCGACACAATGTTCAACGAACTGGTGAAGTTAGCCGACGAGAAGGGCATCAAGGGCAGCTATAGGCAGAAGCAGGTGGCTCGTCGCAATGTTAACACGCTCCTCAAGGCCTACATCGCCCGCAACCTTTTCGATGACGAAGGCTTCTATCCGATTTACGCTCCTATGGACGAGGTGCTGCAAAAAGCCATTGTGACCTTGCGCCAAGCGGAGAAGTGACCACTCACTTCAGCCAGCCCGTGTATTTCATCCAAACATGCAGCCAGATTCTTGCGATCGAGTCGATGGCGTCGCTGAAAATCATCTTGTTGTAGTCGTCGAAGTGCTGTCCCCATTCGGTCTGCTCCATGAACTCGTCCATGCCTTGTGTGTTGGAGAAAGTCCTCGGAATGAGATAGTTGGAGAAGAGATACGAGTATTGCGAAACACCGCTCATATAGTCCCAAGTGCTTGAGTTGCCCGTTCCCCAAGTGTGGATATAGTGACGGGTGCCGATTTCGTCCTCCACGGCCTGCATCAGAGACGTGGGTTTGAGGGGTAGGGGATAGCCTTCGGGATTGTAGAAGAAACGGTTGTTGTCGGTGTCAATCTTGTACGATTTCTTTACTTGGTCTTCCCATTTCTTCTCAATCGCGCCGTGGATGCCTTTCTCGTCGGAGAAGGCGCGGTTGTCGCAGTGTAGCGGCATGTGGCAGTCGGCCACATAGTGGCTGAGGATGAAAAACCGCATGGCAATATGGTTGCCCGTCGTGGTGATGGGGCAGCCTCGTTCTTCCTTGTGGAGCATCTTGAAGTTGTCGACGATGCTGTGCGCAATCGACTCGCAGCGGTCGGCGCAGTTGCCTTTGACGATGTTGTACTTTTGCTTGTAGAACGGCGATTTCTTCTTCATCAGTGCCGCGATGGAGTGGGTGGAGGGCATGTTGCAGAAACTGTCGTAGGCTCCGTTTTCGTCAGGCTCGAACTTGACGATATGGCTCGTGCTCATGTCCTTGAACACGTCGTCAGGATACCAAGCCCCTTCGATGACGAAGTCGCGGTAGTCCTTGAACCATTTCACCAAGGTTTTGGCGTTCTTGATGATTTCTTCATTGATGCCTTTCACTACGGATTCATTTTCAGCCGAGGCGATGATTTCCAACCTTTTGATGGCCATGAAAGCCAACCATGCGTGGGAGTATTTTTTCATGATTTCAGGTGTTATTTGCCTGCAAAGTTAGTGAAAAAACGAAAAAACCCACTGGTTTTCAGCGGGTTTTCTTTCAAATTTCGTGGAGCATAACGGAGTCGAACCGATGACCTCTTGCATGCCATGCAAGCGCTCTAGCCAACTGAGCTAATGCCCCTCGCTTTTGACGCTGCAAAAGTACAACTTTTTTCTTTCGCTCCAACATTTTTCGGGAAATTTTTTATTTTTTTTCTTCAAAAGGTCTCTAATGCCCAAGAATACCGTACCTTTGCAACCATGAAAACCATACGCGACATTTATAAAATAGGAATCGGCCCTTCGAGTAGCCACACCATGGGGCCGCAAAAGGCCGCCAGCATCTTCAACGAGCGTTATCCTAATGCTTCTTCTTTCGAGGTGACGCTTTACGGAAGTTTAGCCGCTACAGGCAAAGGCCACATGACCGACTGGGCCATCCTCAACACCTTGCAGGCTCCGACTGAAATCGTTTGGAAACCCGAAATCATCTTGCCTTTCCATCCCAACGGAATGTTGTTCAAAGCCTTTGATGAAGGGAAAAATCTCCTCGGCGAGTGGAAGGTGTTCAGCATTGGTGGGGGCAACCTCGCCGAAGAAGGCAAGCAAAGCGAACAACCCGACCTTTATCCCTTGGCAAAAATGACAGACATCCTTGAGTGGTGCGAGCAGCGGGGGAGAACTTATTGGGAATACGTCTACGAACACGAAGACCAGAAAGAGATTGAAGCCTATATGCTTGAGGTGTGGGAGGTGATGAAGGCTGCCGTCGAGCGTGGCTTGCAGGCCGAAGGCGTTTTGCCCGGGCCGCTCAATTTGGCTCGCAAGGCGGCCATGTATCATGTGAAGGCTACTGGTTTTACTCATACGCTGAAAAGCCGTGGCTTGGTGTATTCCTATGCTTTGGCGGTGTCGGAGGAGAACGCTTCGGGCGGGCGCATCGTCACTGCGCCGACTTGTGGTTCGTGCGGGGTGATGCCTGCGGTGCTGTATCATCTTTCGAAGAGTTATGAGTTCGCCGATTTACGCATCGTCCGAGCCTTGGTAACGGCTGGATTGGTGGGCAATATCGTGCGCACCAATGCCTCCATTTCGGGAGCCGAGGTGGGGTGCCAAGGTGAGGTGGGCGTGGCCTGCGCCATGGCTGCCGCTGCCGCCAACCAACTGTTTGGGGGCAGTCCGGCACAAATCGAGTATGCTGCCGAGATGGCCTTGGAGCATCACTTAGGCATGACTTGCGACCCCGTTTGCGGCTTAGTGCAGATTCCGTGCATTGAGCGCAACGCCTATGCCGCAGCCCGCGCCTTGGACTCCAACATCTATTCCACTTTCTCAGACGGACGGCATCGCGTTTCGTTCGACAAGGTGGTGGAAACCATGAAAGAGACGGGCAAGGATATTCCTTCCTTATACAAGGAAACCTCGCAAGGCGGCTTGGCACGTGATTACACTCAGATGTAAAGACAAAAAAATCCGACGCAACGCGCCGGATTTTTTGTTTCAATTTCCTTCAGTCGCTTATTGCAACTTGAAGTTGACGGGCAACATGTAGCTCACTCGCACGGCCTTACCACGCTGCTTGCCGGGCTTCCATTTTGGCATCGACTTGACGACGCGCATGGCTTCCTCGTCGCAACCTCCACCAATGCCACGGAGCACCTTCACATTGGAGACGCTGCCGTCAGGCTCGACAACGAAACCGACGAACACACGGCCTTGAATACCAGTTTCGCGGGCAATCTGGGGATACTTGATACCCTTGGCGATGAATTCCATCAGTTTCTGGTCGCCACCGGGGTAGGCAGGCATCTCTTCCACGATTTGGAAGATTTCCTGCTCAACGACTTCCTCTTCCTCGACCTCGACAGGGACATATTCCTCAATGACTTCGGTTTGGTCCACTTCGGCGTTGATTTCGATGTCTTCCACTTCAACGTCGTCTTGCACGATTTCGAGTTGGGTGGTCTGCTTGGGCACTTCCACAGGCTGGGGCTTTGGCTCTTCCTGCTTGGTGATTTCCACCATTTCTTCCTCGACGACTTCGGTCTGGCGGAGCAAGCTCGGGTCGATTTCGCGCTTGTCGTAGCTCTTGTGTTCGAAGGCCATCCACGCGATAAGCAAGCTGATAATCAGACCTATCTGCGTGAACATCACTTTCTTGTTCTCAAGATTGGCTTTAGGTGATTTCTTCTCTTCCATTGGTTATGTGTTTTTAGATTTTACTTCCTATTTTGGGTGCGAAAATAGGAATTATTTGTTTATGAAACGCAAATAGGGCAAATTTTATTTTTTGTG
>CACXQO010000258.1 GCA_902769815.1 uncultured Bacteroidia bacterium
GGTCGCCCGCAGGCTCAAGCGCCCTACCCTGAGACGACGGACGAGCAGCCCGTTCAAGGCCCGAAAGCCTCATTGCCTCTATACTTGGACTTGCAGCCCATAAGGTTTGCCCCGGCGGAATGTCGCCACCCGCCGCGTGAGCCCTTACCTCACGTTTTCACCCTTACCCTTGCGGGCGGTATATTTTTCTGTGGCACTGTCTGTTACACTCGCGTGTACCTTCCTGTTAAGAAGTATGGTGCTCTGTGCTGTCCCGACTTTCCTCGCGCCGGCTTTCCCGACCCGCGACAGTCTGCCTGAATCGCGGTGCAAAAATAGGGAAATTCTCAATACAATTCATGTATCGGTGCAAATACCGAACTCTTATGATAATCGCCACCTGCGACGCCCTCGATTCCTTTTTTGTCGATGATGCCCAACTTCTTGACCAGTGTACTTGGGCCAGCCTCAGACATAAAGTCATAGAGATTGACATACCCGCTCAACACAATGCTCCCTTCCGAATGGCCCAAACACTCGGCTACCTTGGTCTGAATCTTTTTCGGCACAGTGATGATATAATCCCCGTAAAGGCTGTTATTCGACTTCGTGACAGTGTAGGTCTCGTTTTGGAAAAGCCATTCACCATTGTATGCGACGCTGATTTTGTTGTCGTCCTCAAAAGTGAGAACAAGGTTTTGCGTGGTGTCAGCATGAATAATGCCGATAACGCCGCCCACTGCGGATTCCTCCCATTGCCAAGAGCCTTTCAGTTGCGGGACTTGCACAGTGAGGTCGATTTTCTTGCAAGAGGCGAAGCCCATGAACACCGCCAACAGCACCAGCAGCGTTCCGAATTTGATGTTTCTGTTTGTAAACATATTGATTGGATTTTGAGGTTTATAATTTGCTTTGAAACTTGTTCCGCAAAAGTATAGAAAAAATTCGTCGTTTTGGCAAGTTTTTGGGCCATTACAAACTTTTTCAAAATATGTATATTGATTTTCAATTAGTTATTGAGGTTTATTACAACTTTTTTTTGGAAAAACAATTCCTACAAGCACGGCAAACTCGTGGTTTTCCGGCAAAATCCTCCAAAATATCAGCCTTGGGGAAACCCATTTCGCAGCAAAGCGACAACATCTCCTCTCCTTTCGCTTCATTGATTTCGAACCAAATCTGGCCGTTGGGATTCAACTGGTTTTTGGCCAAAGCCAAGATTTGGCGATAAAACCGAAGCGGGTCGTCGTCGGGGACAAAGAGGGCCGTTTCAGGCTCCCAATCGAGGACGTTGGCTTCCATCGCGGCTCGCTCGCTGTCGCAAACGTAGGGCGGATTGCTCACCACAAAATCCACGGGCTGAGCGAAAAAAACGGATGTGGGATTCATAATGTCGTCTTGCACGAAAGTCACCTTTGCACCATTGCTTTCGGCATTTTCCATGGCCATTTGCAAAGCCTCCTCGGAAACATCAAAGGCTATGACTTCGGCGTTCTCGAAATGTTTTGCCAAGGCTATGGCAATGCAGCCCGAACCCGTTCCAATGTCCCAAATGCGCATGGGTTTTTCCTTGGGCATCGAAGCGCAAATCTTCTGCACCATTTCCTCCGTCTCGGGGCGCGGAATGAGCACCGACGGCGACACCTTTATTAGTAGGTCGCCGAAACGCGTCATGCCCGTCACATATTGCACCGGCTCGCCTGCCAACATCCGCTTGACGGCTTGCTCCAACTGATAATGTTGCAACTCGTCAATGCGCAATTCGGGGTTCATCAACTGCCGCTTCAAGTCAATGCCGAAAAGGTCTTCGAGCAGAATACGCATCAGTTGCTCCGCCTCGCGCTGTGGGAACTTTTCGGCCAATACTTCAATAAAATGGCGTTTTGTTTTTTGCAGATTAAATCCAATCATGGGGCAAAAATACGCAAAAAACCGTATTTTTGCCGAATGATTTACCTCATTTTTGCCATAATATTCTCCACCGGCGTTTTCGTAGCCATGCGCCTATTCGAGCGTTTCAAACTCGACAACCACCAAGCGCTGATGTGGAACTATGTCTTCGCCGCTGGCACAGGGTTCTTGATGTGCAAACAATTCGACACGCCTGGGCAATTGGTTGCCGAGCCGTGGTTCGGACTCTCGCTCATCACGGGTTTCTGGTTCATTTTCACCTACTTACTGATGACTGCCTCCACCCAACGCTCTGGCGTGACCATCACTTCGCTTTCAAGCAAACTCTCCGTGGTGTTGCCCACCTTGGCGGGCGTGGTCTTATTCAGCGAAAGGCTGAATTTCGTCGCCTCAATGGGCATTGTGTTGGCTTTGGTGGCCTTGGTGTTGGTGGTCGGAGGCAAGAAAGAATCTTCCAAGACCAACAAAACCAATTGGTTGCTACCAATCCTCATCTTTTTCGGCACAGGCACGGGCGACATTCTCATGAAACTCACCGAGCAAAAGAACCAAGCCAACGATATGAGTTTCATGATTGCCTTCATCTATTTCATCGCCTTGCTGTTCGGCATCCTCATCGTGGCCTACGACCTCCTTCGTGGCCGCTCGAAATGGCAGTGGAAAAGTGCAGTCGGAGGCATCGGATTGGGGGTCATCAACTTTTTCTCCACTTTCTGCGTCTATCACGCCATGCGCTGCTTCGACAATATCGTGCTGTTCCCCGTATATAATATAGGTGTGGTCAGCCTCACCGCCCTCACGGGTTGGCTGCTCTTCAAGGAAAAACTGACTTGGAAGAACTATCTCGGCTTGGCCATCGCCATCATTGCCGTCATCCTCATCACCCTGAAGCCATGAACGACGACACCTATTATATGTTGGCCACACGCGGCGAGGGCCTTTATAAGGAAAAAGGCAGCAAGTTCATCGCCGAGACCTTTGTCGTGATGAACGAAGACGAGGCCAAGGCTGCCGTGGCTTCCGTCAAGAAGAAATATTTTGATGCGCGGCACCATTGCTATGCCTACATGATTGGTCCCGACAAGAAAAACTTCCGCTCCAGCGACGACGGCGAACCCTCGGGCACGGCGGGCAAACCCATCCTCAACCAAATCCTCTCGAAGGATGTCACCAATGTTTGTGTGGTCGTGACGAGGTATTTCGGAGGCATCAAATTGGGCACTTCGGGACTCATCAACGCTTACAAAACCGCTGCCCGCGAAGCCCTTGACAACGCGCAAATTGTGGAGAAAACCATAAATGAAATTTACAGTTTGGAGTTCGAGTACCCGCTGATGAATGAGGTGATGCGCATCCTAAAAGAGGAAAATCTGGAACAACTGAATCCGCGCTTCGAATTGGACTGCTATTTGGAGTTTTCAACAAGGAAAAATGACGCTTCAAGAATTTCGGAAAAATTTCGCAATTTGTTCGGGGTAAAAATAGCGCATGTCAAAACCGTGTAAAACAGCAAATTACAGAGTATTTGAGTTTTCTAAAACCGAAATCCTCGTAATTTTTGAAAAAGAAAATTGAAAGTCAATAGGATTTTGATTTTTTTATAAACAATTAATCATTTACCTTTGCAAGGTCGAAAAAAGCCCGAAAACGGGAAAACGAGACACCCTTTCTACCCCAAAAAGTAGTTTGAAATACAACAAATTAGGAATAAACGACGATGAGCAACCATGTCGAGATATGGAATAAATGTCTGTCTGTGATCAAGGATAACGTCACGGAACAGGGCTACAAGACTTGGTTTGAACCCATCGTGGTGCCCACCCAGTTTTTCTACGAATACCTTGAGGAGCATTACATCGACCACCTTCGGACGGCCATCAAACGTTTTGTCGGTGCGAAGGGCAAATTAGCCTACACGATGCCTGTCGACAGCGCAAACAGTTCTGGTTCCATCACTTTGCCCAGTTCCAACCGCAATTTCCCGAAAAACCCTCTCGGTCAGCCCGCTCCGCAACGTCTTTCAGAAGGTCCCATCAATCCGTTTGTCATCCCGGGACTAAAGAAATTGCAAATCGACTCGCAACTCAACGAAAACTACACTTTCGACAATTTCATCGAAGGCGAATGTAACCGTTTGGCGCGTTCAGCCGGCCTCGAAATCGCACGCGAACCCGGAAAAAATGCGTTCAATCCTTTGGTCATTTACAGCGGCACCGGACTTGGGAAAACCCATCTTTGCCACGCCATCGGATTGGAAACCAAGCGTTTGCATCCAGAAAAGACCGTACTTTATGTGCAGGCCGAACAACTTTCC
>CACXQO010000259.1 GCA_902769815.1 uncultured Bacteroidia bacterium
GCCTTGCAGAAGAAACACGGCTGGAAATACCCGATTTACAGCGATTCGGTCAATGCGCAACTTTGGATTCGGCAGAAGAAATGCAAGACCAAACTGCAACGCAACGCCAAAAACGACTACCTTTTCCAACTCGTTGAGCGTGCCGAGAATTGGCTAAACAATAACGCCATCGAGGTGCCGATTTTGAAATGGAAAACGGAAATTTGGGGCGAAATTCCCGCCGATTACGGCAGAAAATAATATATTTATTTCCCACTGATTATGGTAGGAAATGAAAATAATACTACTTTTACCGCCTGAAAACAAGATAGAAAATGCTAAAGTTCGATTCTTTTTATTTCCAATGTCCGCATTGCGAGGCTTGGCTCGAAGGTCGCAACCTGAAGGCCGAGATGGTATCTTGTATTCAGATGGTAAGGTGCTGAACGACAACTATATCACCACGCCGCAAAAGATGATTCTTTGCCCCTCGTGCGGACATGTCTTTTGGATTGAGCATCCTGTCGAGCCGTTGATTACATACGAAAAACCCGATGCAGAGGTCTATTCGTGGAACACTTGGCGCTTTTTCGGCATCAGTTTTTCGGATAACAAGGGCAAGTTGGCTCTGATTAATCACTACAAGACTTTCCTGAAGAAAAGCCACTACGAGCCGCGTAACGAGATTTATTTGCGCCGTTTCCTTTGGTGGGCCTACAACGACCTGCACCGCAACCACCAGCATGTGCGCCTGAAATACCTCCTCAACGGTTTCATGAGTTTCGGCGTGTGGCATTGCAACCGCAAGATGATTCTTGAGGGCGAAAAACTGTTCATCAAGAACTACAAGGACTTCACCGACAACCTGAAACGTCTTCTGGCGCTGCTCGAAAAGCACCCCGAGGAACAAATCGACCTTGAATTGCCTGAGATTTACCGTGAGTTGCGCCAATTCGACAAGGTGAAGGAACTGCTTGAGCAAACGGGCAGCCGCACTTACTTCACCAACGAAATGCTCCGCCACGCGAAATGGAAAGACGCGCGGGTGTTTATGGTTTCGGGATAAAAAGAATGACCGCAAAAGCGGTCATTCTTTTTTTGATTAGATTACATAAATTACGGATTCTCTGGATGTGGTTCAGGCCAACCAGGAACTCCACCACCAACATGCCATGTGTTGGCCATTCCGCCATTTATAATAGCTCTATAAATAATACGGTGTGCATGAAAGCGAGGCATTAACAAAACATTGGCTTCTTCTTCGCTAAGGGTAATGCCAAATTCACTTTGATAAGCATTAATAACCTCTTGAATTGCCGATGGGTTATTGTGTAAAACACCAGAAAAAGCACAAGCATCCTGAGACAAACCTTCTAAACAACCATCGACATCCCAAAAATGTGGAATACCACCTGGACGATCCATTTCCATCATTTCATTAATATCAAAGTCTGGTTTTGGTGTCCCAAAATAATGCCAATGCTCCTCATTGTGTGAAAGCGCGTTATGGCAATAAGGGCAAACATATTCACCAGCACGATCGCTAATGATAATAGCATCTCCTTCCTGAACAGAAATCGTTGCTTGCTGGGGTTCAGTTTTCTTGCATGAATCGAGAGCCACCAAAGAGGCTACCATCATGCTTGCCACCATTAATGGCATTAATACTCTTTTTTTCATCATAGTTTTATTTTTTATTGATTAATACTCATATTTGTTGTTATCTTGTTGAATATAAAATTATTCTCTCTTTTGGGGCATCATTTTCCCCATAAACGACGCAGCAAAGATAAGGATAATTTTCATATTGGTATCTTTTTTTTCATTTTTTTTTTCAATTTCACCCATTAATATGTGTATTTTTTTCCGAGTAGATTGAATTGTAGGCAAATGCCTCCATAGAAATGCTTGAAATCTTTCAAGCTGGCTTGCAGGCGAAGATGCTGCCAAAGCAACATATCTGTACCAAGAATGAACTCGTTGCCCGTATATTCGGCAATCAACCTTCCCTGCGGGAAGAAAGCTGGTCGGAAGGTAATGCCACCTACTATTCCGTTCCATTTGGCGTTGTAGCCACGAAGGTAATAGCGGTAGCACAGTGTCACGCCCAATTCGTTGCCGCCGAAAGTGAAATGCTTGGTGGCCGCCGCATAGAAATTGCAAAAATACAGTTGGACATTGGTATGGCCAGGGAGGTAGCCGGTGGTCAGGACATCGTTGCCCCCGATGGTTATGGCAGGATGGTACTTGCCTTCCTTCAGCGGCCTGAATTTCACCGAAGCATAACGGTCCTTGCTCCAATTAAGGACATGTCCTTGCGCATCTTTGCGATAGATGCGCTCGGTGCATACATAACTCATTTCCAGCCAACTGAAAGGCGTTAAGGAAATATAGTAATCGAAGGTGTGGTATTTTTTCCCATCTCCGGGATAGATGAATCCCGTGTCGGGAGTCATGGCCTTGTTGAGGAAGTGCGCTCCGATGAAGGCATCACCCTCGTGGTTCATTTCTCCTGATGGGACATGCACCAAACCCGAAATGCCTGTGTATTGTTGTGACTTGCCTGTTTGGGGTAGCAGCCATAGCAGCATTAATGCGGCAATGATATTAATATTATGGTGTTTCATTCTTTTTCTTCTTTTCAGTGATGATAAAATCAGGTTCCATAGTATGGCTGCCCCATTGCAACAAGTCACGGCTAAACCAGCCATGGCGTATGTTTTCCTCAGGGTCGGTATGGTACATGCGATTGGAATAGACTTTATACATGACGGAATACGACATTTGATAATTGGATGCCAGACGAAAATTCACTGCCCTATGCTTGCGATGATAGGGCGGAAGTGCGATAACGATACGAAATCCACCATCCAATCCGTATTCATTGCTCCAATGGCCATATACGGAAACTGTGGTGTGGTTGAAGTGGCGCATAGCCTCAGCCTCGATGCCATAATCACGATACAAATACCTCCCAACAGTGCCACGGAATTGCGTGTTCCATTGCGAAAGATAGATGTCGCCACCAACAGTCCAAACAAAAGTATTGGGTTTGTTAATATGGAATGTTTCATTAAAATACATCGTTCCAACATAACCCATCTGTCCTTCAAAAGCAAACCAGCCGCACAAAGGAAGAAAAGCCTTTAAATCCACTCCATAACGGTACATATCGAAAACACCAGCCGATGCTTTAAGATGCAACTTGCTAATACGAAACTCTTTGCTGATGTTGAAAGCACCAATTTGAACGTACTTATATTGTTCGCCATAAGTGTTCACGATGGGCACTACAGCTTGTCCGGCCAATTGCCAATGGTTGCCAAAATTAAACTTGAAGCCAGGGGTAAGTTGTAACAGCACATCGTATTGCCTTTCGAAATGCATGTCACTGAAACCGAAATTAATGCCCGAGAAAAAATCTATGCTGGGAGAAGAGCCTTGTCCCTTAGCTTGGGGTTGTCCCTCCATAAAAAACAAGGTGAAAAACAAGACAAGGACGGAACGAAGCCGAGTGGATGTATGTAGGTTAAACATTGTAACGCAGTTTATTCGGCTGCAAAAATAAGGAAATCTTTGATTCAACAGGGTTAAATTTCTGAAAAACAAAAGAATTGTTGAATTGTTGTCTTTGTTTTTCAAGCAAAACCGCAAAACCATGGGAAGCACGAAACGTTGTTCGGCTACCCATAGTTTTGCTGAAGAGCCACATTTCAACTCAAATCATAGTTTGAGACCATCTGTTTTTGTTTTGTCCATCGGGAGCAAGTCTTTGAGCCAAATCTCAAGGGTGGAATGGCGTTGACCTTTGTCGTCGGTCCATTCGTTGTTGCGCAGGCTTCCGTCAATGGCGATTAGTATGCCTTTCGACACGTTTTTCTCGACGCGTTCGGCCACGTTGCCCCATGCAACGATGGGAAACCACTGCGTGTTGTCGATCCATTCGCCGTTGGCGTTCTTGCGACGCTCGTTCACGGCCATGCGGAAA
>CACXQO010000260.1 GCA_902769815.1 uncultured Bacteroidia bacterium
ATCTTTCCATCAGTTTTGATAATGTTCATAATCAAGCATATAACAAAATGAAAATTGTTCAATTAATGGACATAAATATATTAACGCAACAGTAGTAATGTGGAATATACATTCAAATCTAATGATGGGTATATATCAACTGCCAAAGGGAAACTGCAAAATGATTATTTTGATTTTGTCATTCGAGACCAACGAATAGTTCCAATTATAAACAAGATAGCATTTAAACATAGTTTTTCCGAGATAGTATCAGCCACAAAACCGTATGGCATACGCAAGTATTTGTTCAATGAGCCAGAAAGATATCCTGAGGCAAATTTATCCGAACAACCTTTTACAAATAGCGTAAAGATTCATGGTGTCAAAGGCATAAAAGGAGGTGCTCGTAGACAAGTAGGATATATAACACGAAAAACAGTAACAACAGGACAAGAAAGCATTGATAAATATAAACTGTTTTTCACAACAAGTTATTCTACAAATGCTATTCAACCACCAGAAATAATTGTTGGTGATAAAGGTGATGTTTGTACAGAAACATTTCTAGTAATCGGCCCCTTTGAAACAAAAAAAGAGCAGATGAATTGCAAAACATACATGGAAACCAACTTTTTTAAGGTGCTACTGTATTTTGGAAAAGGAACAATGCAAGTTACACGAAGTGTGTTTGGACTTATTCCCCTCCAAGACTTCTCCCACCCTTGGACAGAAGAGATGCTAAACAAGAAATACGATTTGGACAAGGACGAGATTGCTTTTATTGAGAGTATGATTCGCCCAATGGAATAGACTATTATGATGATGGCAGCGGCATACATAGCCTCGGAGAGGCGGTACGCACACAGTGCAATTAACACCATACAAGCCGATAGGCGCAGTGTGGTGGCAACACCATACAAGCCGATAGGCGCAGTGTGGTGGCAACACCATACAAGCCGATAGGCGTAGTGTAGTGAGTAAAAACATACCAATATGCAAACAATAGACCAAATCCTCCCCAACAATCGGCGTACAGTACCTCAAATCTACATGTACGACGACACATCCTTCCCAGGATGGATAAAGATAGGACAAACCACCCGCGACGATGTGCGGAAACGCATCGATGAACAACACCCCATCACCGAGCCACACAAGACCTACCACCTGCTGTGGCACGACAATGCTTTCTATGCCGACGGCAGCGGCGAGAGTTTCAGCGACCACGACCTGCACGAGTGCCTGCGCCGCATGGGCAAGGAACTCATCGGTGAGTGGTGCCGTTGCTCGCTACGCGAAGCACAAGCGGCCTACGTAGCCGTGCGTCACCGCGACACACAGGTGAAGACGGATCGTGACCTCGACTACAAGATGCGCGACGAACAAGCACAGGCAGTAAAACAAACCGCTGACTACTTCGCCAAGATGGACATAGAGGAACCTAACCGCCCCAGCCACTATCTTTGGAATGCCAAGATGCGTTTCGGCAAGACCTTCGCCACCTATCAACTCGCCAAACGGATGGGTGCCAAACGTGTGTTGGTGCTCACCTTCAAACCCGCTGTGGAAGACTCGTGGCGCGACGACCTGCTACGCCACCGCGATTTCGAAAGCTGGCGGTATTACAGCAGTCGTGATGCCAACAACTCTAAACCCTCAACACTAAACTCTCAACACCCTTTGGTTGTCTTTGGTTCGTTCCAAGACTATCTCGGCAGAGACCGCTATGGCAACATCAAGCCCAAAAACGAGTGGGTGCATTGTATCAATTGGGATTTGATTGTGCTGGACGAGTATCATTTTGGTGCTTGGAATGACAATGCCAAAAGCCTTCTCGACCTCGGGGATGCCGATGCCAAAAAGCGACAGACGGAAGAAGACGAAGTGATGACAGAAAGCGGCATTGATGTGGAAAGTGGTCGCGCTTGGGACGACGAGGATGTGCCTATCACTGGCAACCATTACCTTTACCTCAGCGGTACGCCGTTCCGAGCATTGGCCACAGGTGAGTTTATGGAAAGCCAAATCTTCAACTGGACTTATCAAGACGAGCAAGCACGGAAAGAAGCTGTTGGTGGTCCCTATCTGGAGATGCCCACTATGGTGATGATGACCTACCAGATGCCGCAAGACCTTGGAGCCATGATTGAGCAATGGGACATGGATGGCTTCGATCTCAACGAGTTTTTCCGCGCAGAAGGAAAGAAATTTGTTCATGAAAAAGCCGTACAGAAATGGCTCGACATCATCCGTGGCAAAGCCTCCATCTTCGGTGACGGTAGTTCGCCGCTCAATGTGCGACCTGCTTTGCCCTTCGAGGACACCCGTCTGCTTGACCTCTGCGCCCATACGATGTGGTTCCTGCCCAATGTGGCCTCATGCGATGCCATGGAAGCACTGCTTCACCGTCCGGCCAATGGATTCTATCAGAACTACACCATTATCAACTGTAGCGGCACCAAGGCTGGTATCGGAATTGATGCCCTTGGACCAGTGCGCGAGGCCATGGGCGAAAACCCTTTGAAAACACGCACCATCACACTGACCTGCGGCAAACTGACCACTGGCGTAACACTGCGTCCGTTGGGAGGATTGTTGATGTTGCGCAACTGCTCAAGTCCTGAAACCTACTTCCAGACCGCTTTCCGTGTGCAAAGCCCATGGACGGCCACCGACAAGGACGATCCCACCAAGCATACCATTCTAAAGCCCACATGCTATGTGTTCGACTTCGCCCCCAACCGTGCCCTGCGTGAAGTGGTGACCTACGCCAACCAGTTAGATGTGGACAGCAACCGTCGGATCACCGACAAAGTAGACGAGTTCATCAATTTCTTGCCCATCTTGCAATTCGATGGCAGCTCCATGAAACGGGTCGATGCCACCGAGATACTTGACTTTGTCGATAACGGCACCAGTGGAACGTTGCTTGCCCGTCGTTGGAACAGCGCACAATTAGTCAATGTCGATAACGCCACCTTGCAACGAGTGCTTGACAATCCCGAGGCATTGGCCACCATCATGAAGATTGAAGGCTTCCGCGCCTTGGGTAGCGACATCATCGAAAACATTGTCAACCGAGCCGAAAAAATCAAGAAGTTGAAACGAGAGGTGGGCGACAATAACGACCCCAAGAAGAAGAAAGAACTCACCGCCGAGGAGAAAGAATATCGTTCCAAGCGGCGCGAGGTGCAGGAAAAACTGATGAAATTCGCCACCAGAATCCCCATCTTCATGTATCTTACCGATTACCGAGAAGAAAGCCTTGAAGATGTCATCCGCAAGTTGGAACCCAAACTATTCGAGCGCGTCACGGGTCTCACCATCGATGATTTTGACTTGCTTTTGCGTGTCGGCGTCTTCAACCGCGCCCAGATGAACGACGCCATCCTGAAATTCCGCCGCTACGAGGATGCCTCGTTAGAATATACCGGCGTAAACCGCCACGCCTCCGACACCCGCATCGGCTTGATGGACAGCACCGTGCCGATTGAGGCGATGCTGAATGTAGACAAAACCGTGCAAATCTAATGGATTTCCATGACCCGCTTCCGCATTTTCACAATGTCCATCACATTGCCGAAGATGCTGAAAACGGCGAAGCCCATAAACAATGATAATGCAGTGGTGACGATGATTCGGGAGTGTTCGCTGAGCCAAACAAGGACGGCTGACCGTGCGCTGAAGGATCTCGGCTGGCATGGAGAGCACGAAAGCAATGGTGATGGCACCGCTGATGATACCCACGACAAAAGCCGCCACCATAGCCCATTTGTAGCGGCGAATCGTGGCCTCTTGGTGCTGTTTGACATACTCCACGGCATCCAAACGTTTGTTGAGCGATGCAATAAAAGCCTCGTTGTCATCGAAATGCGGCTTCTGGGCGAGGAAGAGTTCCTCAAGTTCTTTGTCTTTGTTCATGGCTTCAGTTTCTCCTTTAGTTTGTCGCGTCCGCGCGAGAGTTGTTTCTTTACGGCAGTCGGTGATGGCCGCTATCTCCTTGATATTGTATCCGTTGAAATAGAATAGCGTGATGGCCGAACGTTCCTTGGGCGGGAGGGTGCGCAGGGCAAGATAGAGGTCTTGGTGCGCGAAGGAAGCATCGGCAGAAGTGCTGCTGAGGAGTGTCCGAGCCTCGTCGAGGCTTTCCGTGGTACGGCAACTGGCCTTGTGGTTGAGGAAGGTATTGTGCGCTATCTTGAACAGCCATGAGCGAAACTTTCCCTTCTCCTGATAGCCCGCCGACGAGAGGTAGGCCTTGACCAATGCGTCTTGCGCAAGGTCGTCGGCCTCTTCCTTGTTGCCGCAGCAGAGGTAAAGCAAGAAGCCCCGAAGTGCCTCCTGCTCTTGTTCCACAAGTTCTATGAATCCTTCGCGGGTCACGGGTTAGGCTTGTGTGTTCATTTTGCTTTCTTCGGCTTCAATCTCCTTAGCGAGCATCTTTCTACCTACGCCATAGTTGATGATGAAAGCAGCACCTATGGCCAGAAGAATCACGCCGAAAGCAATGGCGGTCTGAACATCGTCTGCCATGTGAATCTTCTGCGTATCTTTGCTTATTGTATTAATAAGG
>CACXQO010000261.1 GCA_902769815.1 uncultured Bacteroidia bacterium
TTACTTCTCAATTTCAAATCAAAAAATCAAAGAACGATTGTAATATGTTATATATCAATTAATTATAAATAATTTTCAAAAATTAACGCAACAGCAATAGATAGATATAGATAATCAGAATCGGAACCGACGGTTCCACTGACGTAGTACCACCTATCTGAACCCATCCTAAAGTTGTCGCTTGTAATTTGTGTGGCATTTATGGTCTGTGGTTGTCCGTTTTCGTCGATGTAAGTGACGGATTGTATGGTCTGCGCCCACACCGCCGCGCAGGCCATGATGAGCGCGAGCGTCATGGTTGCCCGCATGAGGTTGTGTTTGATTAGACTTTTTATTTTCATTGTGTTATTTATTTTGTTATATTGTTGTTGTCTGTTCGTAGGGCTGTCACATGGTTGCTGAGCCTGTCGAAGCACTGTGGCAGCCGCTTGTTCGTATCCCCCCCGACTGCGCTGCGCTTGTCGAGGGTTAAGCAAGTGTCGTCCCTCCGGGACGAGGTTACCCGCCCGAAAAAAGAACCCGCAAAAGTAGGGAAAAAGATGGAAGATGAAACAAATCTTCACAAAAAAAAGAGGACTTTCCAGCCCTCTTTTTTGTTGTTTTTGCAACGAATGTTTATTTGGCCTCGTTTTGGCATTGGTGGCCTTCTTCGCCTTTGCAGCATTTCTTTTCGCCGCCGCAGCCTTCAAGACGCTTCAGGACGAGGTCTTTCTGCTCGTCAACGGTCATGTTGGCGAAGTTTTCCCAAGCGGCCTTCATTTGCTCGCACTGGGCTTTCATTTCGGCGCACTTCTTTTCACATTCAGCCTTTTGCTCTTCGGTCATTTCGGCCATCTTCTTCTCACATTCTTCTTTGCCTTCCTTGCAGCAGGCTTTGCCTTCGGCTTCCATTTCGGCCATCTTGGCATCCATTTGGGCAAACATTTCGCAGGCTTTTTTGTTCAGTTCGGCCTTGGCTTCGTCGGTCATGGTTTCCCAGTTGGCATACTCGGCCTTCAGGGCATCCATCGGGCATTCGTGCTTTTCCTCGACCACTTCGGTCTTTTGCTCCTGAACAGGCTGAGCGGCTTGTTCGGCTTGTTTCGGGGTGTTGTTGCAGGCCACCATGAAGAGGCAGGCCAATCCGAGAGTAAGAACTAATTTCTTCATTTTTAATAAGTTTAATGTTGTTGTTTGTTGTTGATTTCTTTGTTTGAGCGTGCAAAAGTACAAATTATTTCAATAGCCCTTGAAAAAATGTGTTTTTTCGCCAAAAAAATCTTTTTTTATATAAGGTTGCTTATTTGACGCGGAATGTCTAATTTTGCGGCCTAATTTTGCGGTCGAAAATTTTGACCACAAAAAAGGTATTTCAATGTATATCAATGAATAGCAACTTGAGCCTATATCAACCGTCGGACGAGTCCATCGTTGTTTACAAGAGCAACGACGGCATCGTGCAATTGGACGTGCAGGTGGCAGATGAAACGGTTTGGTTGACACTTAATCAACTTGCTATGCTGTTTGATAGGGATAGGTCGGTCATATCTCGCCATTTACGCAATATTTATGCTGAGGGTGAGCTTACAAGAGTGGCAACTGTTGCAAAAACTGCAACGGTTCAAGATCGAAAATGGAAATTTGGAAATCACAGATTGTGATGTCCAATTCCATTCGGATGACAAGTTGAAATAGATGTAGAAACGAAAAAACAAAGGGTAAATGGATTGTATTAAAATACATAACTTTGGTCCGGTAAAGGATGTTGACATAGAATTGTCGAAACTAATGGTATTCATCGGCCCCCAAGGGTCGGGGAAAAGCACCATTGCAAAACTGCTGACTGTGCTTTCCGATGTGTACTGGTGGCTCAAGGTATGCGATAATGATAATCCAATGGAGGCGTTTCGGAAAATCGGTATTGAGAGTTGTTTCCAACCAGATACAATCATCAACTATCACTGGAGGGATGAAGTTCATATCACATTTGACAAAGGGGTGTTTTCTGTATCTGTCAAAGACGTGAAGTCCGAGGATACAAGTAATTTTTGCAAGGCTTTAATCGGTATTGCGGCGAAGAAGGAACTGGTAAAACTTGGATTAGACATAGATAAACTTCAGGGAGATAGGCTATTGGCAAAAAACCTCAACTATTTGAGGGCATATTTGCGACTCGCCTGTTATATTCCTGCCGAACGAAACCTGACAGGGGCTGTTGCTTCATCTTTGGCAAACATTCTTGTGTCAAAAGTTCCACTGCCCAATACGCTAATTGAGTTTATGTCTTTTTTTGAAAGGGCAAGGAATCATTACGCGACTTATGATGCCTCGTTTTTGGGAGTGAAATACAACAGGGATCTTGGCAATGAATGTATATCCCTTTTGGAGAATTCCGAGAAGCACCTTCCATTGGAGGCTTGCTCGTCGGGGATTCAATCTGCATTACCTTTGTTGATGGTTCTTGATTATGCAAGGGAAGATAGTGGTTTTGAATCTTTTGTAATAGAAGAACCCGAGCAAAACCTGTTCCCGACCAACCAACGAGAGGTCTTGAATAGGATTATCAGACTGTCACAGCACAAAAAGGATTGTACTATTATCATCAATACACACAGCCCGTATTTGCTTTCTGCGCTGAACGTAAGTATGCTGGCCGCAAAATTATCAAAAGCAAACGATTACAAAGAGGAAGTTGATGGCATTGTCCCGCCACAATTCCGTGTAGATAGTGCTGAGGTGTCTGTGTTTTCACTTGGTGGCGAGAACTATTGTGAGTCTATCAAAGACGACAAGACGGGAATAGTCTCCGTCAATTATCTTGATGTGGTATCGGATGCCATTGGCTCTGATTTCAACAAGTTGTATCAGCTTTACCTGAAAACGCTCAAGAAATGACATCCATAGGATACATACCAAACGCTGTGAAGAGGCTTAAACTGGTTAGTGCCTTCAAGGGGTACAATCCAGGAGTCCTTGATTGCATCGAAATATCGCGCAATGAGCAAATAATGGTTGTGGATGATGAGGAATGTACCCATATTTCGACTGCTACAGAAGATGCTGCACGTTGTTGTTTTTGTATTAATCCGAATCGAAACGAAATCGTGGTTTTGTCTCTTGACAAGAAACTCATAAAGCAACGACAGGGCGGAATGGCAGACGGAGCCGCATTTGACGAAAACAAATTCGCTTTTTTGGAGTTTAAAGACCAAGCACAAGGCCACTCGTCTGAAGCCATAGAAGGAACATACACAAAAGCAGCAAGCCAATTATCGGCAGCATTAAACCTGTTCTCTGATAAACTCAAAGATGAAAAAGTTGCAATAGATTTTATTAATACGGTGAATGTGATTTGTCATATTATTGTGTCGGAAAAGTTTCCTCGTGTGTCAGCGTTGGAACAAAATATGATGCTTATGTTTGCGTTGTCAAATAATGGGGTGGGCTTGAGTTTCGAAAGGGAGGTTCGTTTTTAATCATACAGAATGAAATATAGAATAGAAAACTGATGAAAGAACAAAATACATAATAAACGATAATTTAAGTCAAACAAATCAAAACTAATCCATTAAACATTTAAAAAAGTATTATGGCAGAAAAAAAGTTTTTGACATGCGACGGTAACCAGGCTGCGGCCCATGTTGCCTACATGTTCAGTGAAGTGGCCGCCATTTATCCTATCACTCCG
>CACXQO010000262.1 GCA_902769815.1 uncultured Bacteroidia bacterium
GATACTCAGCAACAAAGGGTGGAACGGCTTTTTGAGGACACCCAAATCGACCACAAGATTTTCGAGGTGGAGAAAGGCTGTGTCAAAGAGATAGGAGGCTGCGATGGTTTACTTTGACGTGAAGCCTCTCGGCGACCTCATCAAGGAGTTCTACGAGTTGCACAAAGGCCCCGATTACATGAATGAAATCAAGGTCATCAACTCATGGCCCAAGGTGGTCGGGCCGTTCATTGCCTCACATACCATTGACTTGTCCATCAAGAACAACATACTATTCGTCCGCGTCGACAGCGATGCGTTGCGAAGCGAATTGAGCTATTCCAAATCCTTGTTAATGAAGAATTTGAATGCTATAGCAGGGAAGGAAGTGGTGAAGGAAATCGTGTTGAATTGAGGGGCTATCTTTCAATCAGATAATCCTCGATGGTCATGGTTTCGCGATTGAACTGGATGCCGATTTTCACAACATTTTTCCCTTCGGTTTGGAAAGGCAGCGCATAACCCTTGCTGTTGATTTGGTCAAGGGCTTGTTGGGCGGTGCCATTCACTTTCAGTTCAAAAACGTAATTTGTTTCTGGGGCTTTCACTACAAAGTCGATTCTGCCTCCTTGACATTTCACTTGGGTGCGAGCGTACACATTCATCATGCTGAAAATCAAGTAGAAAGTGTATTCATAGAAGCCCTCTGAAGCCGCTGCGTCTTCCAATTTCTTTTTGAAGCCTTCCACGTATGGGATGCCCGCCAAAAAAGTCTTCATTTCCTCAAGTGCGCCCTCAATGTTGTCTTTTTTCAGCGCACGCCAAAACTTGAGTGCGAAGCCGTCCTGCACCGTCCCGCTGTCCAATCCTAAATAGGTGGGAATCAGTCCGTCGATAAGGCCAACGCGCACCTCTTTGTTCGGGATGGCAAGGACGTAGGAGTTGGTTTCGCGGTCATAACTCTTGATGGTGATATAGCCCGCTTGATAGAGCAGGGGCAAGGCCGAGGTCATGGCTTCGGTGGGGCGGTCAAAAGAACTTGCCGAGGCCTCGATGTGTTCCAATCCCATGATGTCGGTCTTGAACTCTTGCATCTGCTTGATGAGGAAAGTCGGAGTGCCGCTTTCGAACCAATAATTGTTGAGCATTTTGTCGCTGAAAGCGTTAATCAAACTGTAGGGGTTGTAGATGTCTTCCGAGCCTTGCGCAAACTTGTAGCCGTCGTATTGTTCTTTGAGTTTTTTTTGCATTTCTTCAGGGGAACACTCGAAAAACTCGGCCATTTGGCGGATGTCGTCTGCCATGCAGGTACTCAATTCGGTCTCGGTGAAACCACAAATTGCGGCAAATTGGGGCAAGAGCGATATGTTCTTGATATTGTTGATGGTGGAAAAAATGCTAAGTTGTGAAAATTTGGTGATGCCAGTGATGAAACAGAACCGAATCATGGCTTCGCTGGCTTTCAGTGGTTGGTAGAACTCTTGCATGATGCGGCGGAAATCAGGCAGCTTTTCTTTGTCGTGAAGCACGTCAAGCAAGGGAGCATCATACTCATCGATAATGACAACCACTTGTTTTCCAGTCTTTTCGTAAGCGCGACGAATCAAACCTCGAAGCACTTCGCCTGGTGTAACTTCACTTTCGCTTTTCCCGAATTGCTCAACCAAAGGCTCCAACAGCGACAATAACGCTTGTTGCAGATGCTCAGATGAGACACGGTTTTTGGCTATGCTCAAGTCCACATGGAGGACGGGGTAACGCTCCCAATCCTTCTCCAATTCCATGATTTTCAAGCCTTCAAAAAGTTCCCTCTGACCTTCAAAGTAGGAATGTAACGTCGTGGAAAGCAATGATTTACCGAAACGACGGGGACGACTGAGAAAGACAAATTTGAGTTTGGTCATTTCCCAAATCATGTCGGTTTTGTCAACATAAAGATAGCCTCCATTTCTGATTTCAGAAAAAGTCTGTATGCCAATCGGATATTTGTGCATGTTATTCATCGTTATGGCCTGCACAAAAGGAATCTCAGTATCAAGCATTTCCGCAACGACGGCCTCCAGCATGGCTTCCATATCGGGGATGAAATTGTCGCCTTCAAGGAAAGTGGTGTCGACATCCGTGTCGTTTTTGGTGGGCGATGCTTTTGTCAGGCTGAACTCGATGGCATTGGCGTACTTCAATCCATGAATGGCACCGCTTACTTGCTCGGGTGTCAGATTGGGGTTACATTTGAGGTACATATACTGATACAGAAGCAGTTGCAATGCTTTTTCAGGGATTTGCTTCAGATAGTCCAAATCGTTCTCAATGCTATGGCGCACTGGCACTTTGAGATCGGCGTTTTCCACGCGACCAGTCTTGTAATCGATGACGCGGATGATGCCGCCCCATTGGTCGATGCGGTCGGTGCGGCCTTTGAATAGGCAATCGCCGAAGGGCGCAGACAAGGTGGCTTGCAGTTCACCTTCAGTTTCAAGAATAATCAAGTCGCTGTGTTCCAATTGTTTGGAAGTGTATTTCAGGTAGTTTTTCAATTGTTGCTCGATGGTGACATGGTTCAAATAATTGAAACCGACATCTGGGAAGCCGTTGGGCATGTTTTTCTCGATGGATAAAGCTAATTTTTGTTCCCACTTGGGTAGTATCTCTTTGTCAAACAGCATTTTATCAATGACTTGACGCTTGCCGTCACGGGGGAGATAATCGGCAAACAGCAATTCCAAAGTGTCATGAATAATGGTGCCGATGACATTGACTCCGACCTCTTCGTCAACGCTATTGTCCTCAATCTGAGCGATATAACGCAAATAATATTTCAGCGGACAATTGATATAGGTTGACAAAGCCGATGGGGAAAGGCCTTTTTCTTCGACAAGGTAGTGAAGTCGGTCTAACACATTGTTTTTCTGAGCGATGAGTTCCGCTACTTCAAGCGAAGGTTGCGCTGTGCTGCTGAACGATTCTTCCGAGATTTTTATGTTCGGATTCTTGGCCAATTCATGCTTGATTTGTAAGATGAATCGGCTGGCCTCGCCGCCAGAGGTTTCTCCCAAATTGTTGTAATACAGATAGATGTCGTCTCCATTTTGCAGCAGTCGATAGAAATTGTAGGCAACAACCGCCTGACTTTCGGCGTAACTTGGCAGACCGCAGGCGCGGCGGATGAAGTGTGGGATGAAACTGCCTTGCGACTTGTCGGGCGGCAGTATGCCCTCGTTGACACTGAGCAGGTGCAACCGCTTGAAATCGAGGTTGCGGGTTTCGAGCAAGCCCATGATTTGCAATCCGTTAGGGTCGCTGCTGCTCAGTTTGATACTGGCTTTTGACGACAGCAAACGATAAAGGATTTCAATGCTTTGCAAGTTGTTGATATATTGTGTATTATGCTCAATTACTTGTTGTAAACGTTTAATTATCTTCCCGATTTCGCTCACTTGATTAAGGAGGAAAAATGTATAGTTTTGGCCGCTATGGGATTGAATCATCCTCGAAATGAACGACAAAACCTGACTGATGGTTTGCAGCATATATTGAGGCAAGTTTCCTGTTTGTTCCGAAAGAATCAACCTCAGAAACTCCTGAATGTTAGGCGTTTGCTGCAATTGTTCAAGATCTTGGTTCTCGAAAATGAATTTTCCGTCTTTCACGGCTTCGCTTTTCCATCGGTTGAAAGCGGCGGTTTCTGCTTTCGGGAAGATGATTTTCACGATTTCGAGGTCCATGAGGTGGAAAACGGGCCAAATATACCAACCTTCCACCATTCTTTCAGTCCCGTTTTCAGTGATTTTTCGAGAGATTCTGTTGTGCCTGAGCAGCGAAAAGTATTCTTTAACAAGTTGGTTGACAGGTGTTTTCCCGATGGGATAGCCCATTGTTACTTTGAAATTTGCGTAACTTTCCGTGTCGGGGATGGCATTAAGCACGGGGATGAGCAGATGCTCGTCGGCGAGGATGATGGCTTGGCCGTTGTCGTCAATCTCTTGCAGTTTGGCTTGCAAGGCTTTGGCTTGCAAAGTGCTGCCACTTGCATTGATGATGTGTATTTTCTTGTTCTCGGTACGCAAAGCATCTGAAATGCTGTTTTTCAGCCAATTGGGGTGCTTTTGCATGTGTTTTCTCGCAAAAAAGCCTGCTTCGTTGTTATAGTCGTCAAGGTAATAAGAGTCGTAGTCGAAAAGGATTTCGGCCTTGCCGTTCTTGATTAAGGTGTCGATGATGCGTTCTTCGGTGGTTGTCAGAGCGTTGAAACCGGCGAAGATGAGTTTACGGTCGCCGATTTTTTCCATCAACTCTTCTTCCAAAAGCTCCGACAAGTGTCTGGTAATCATGCCGTAATAGCCTTTTCCCTGTGCCAAAAGTCGCTCACGGAGTTGAAGGTAATAGTCGTAAAGCGAATGGAAGAATTGCAAGTATTTAAGTTCCTTTTCTTTGCTTTTTTCCTCGTCGAAGTTCCAGATTTCCAAGCGTTTGTTGTCCAAAACATAGTTGAACACATGCTTCGCATCAATGCCATATTGGTCGATTTCGTCGAAATCCTTGGCCATCTGTGCGGCTTGGCTCCCAAAAACACTCAAATCCGATGTATAATCCTGATTCTTATGCAGTTGCGCGTCAATATCTATCAGTTCAAACAACAAGTCGATGTCGTCAGCGATGGTGATGCCGCTCCATTGCATGACGGCATCCTCGATGGAAATGATTTGCGGCAGCCAAATGGTTTGCTGGCTGCTTTTCTTGATTTCGTTGCGCAGGTAATAAGCCGCCCTTTTGTTGGGAAAAACCACTGTAACTTCTTGATTGGTAAGGTCGTAGTGACCGAGGATATGGCTCGCTAATTTTTGTATGAAGGTTTCTTTCATCTTATTTTTCTTTTAGGAAATTTTCGGCGGTGCTCAACTGTTCGGGTTTGCCCAAATCAAACCAATAGTTGGGCTGGATGGGCTTGGAAATGATGCGTTTGGTCTTGGCCAAATGTAGATACAAGTCAATGACGCTCTGAGGCTTACATTCAAACTCAGCAAACAAGTCGCTGCGGAAAAAATGTATGCCACAGAAAGCCTGTTCGTTATAATCAAGGGGTGTTGAGCATGTCGAAACGCCCGACCTCTTTTCATCCACCCACTTAAACTGTTGTTCCGCCTTGTTCGTCCATCCAATCAGTTGGTTTTCAGCATCAAACAAAAGTTTTCTGTTGGTTTCTCGGTTTTGCATCAGTAGCCATGCATCATCTTCTGAATCAAGGAATTGACGGTTTATATCTACAAAATTCACATTGCTGATGATGTCCACATTATGCACCAAAACGGCTTTTGAATCCTTGAATAGTGGCGTCGCTTTGATGATACCTCCACCCGTGTCCAACAATTGTTTGCGCTCATCCGAAATTTGGATGTCTGCATCGAAGTTGTGATGTTCCACAAAATCAATGATTTGCTCGC
>CACXQO010000263.1 GCA_902769815.1 uncultured Bacteroidia bacterium
TTGTTCGACTTGAAATGGATGCCCTCCAACTTGCCCGAACGGTTCATAAAGTAGAACGAAATGATGGCCAAAACCACGCCAGCCCCTTGCAGCCAAGTCAGGCTCTCACGAAAAACGAAAAACATCAGGATAACCGTGATGGCAGGCCTGAGTTGGTTGACTGGCCCGACCACGGTGATGGGCAGGTGCTTCATGGCCGAATAGCTGAACATCCATGAGCAGAGGATGAGGGCGGTTTTGCCCAATATCAACAGATGTTGCCGTGCCGTGATCGGCTCGATGAAAAGTTTCTGCATGAAATCGCCCTCGAAAAGGCCCGGATTGAAATGGGAAAGCAGCACGAAAGGCAAAAACAGCAGTCCGCTGATCATGGTGCTGTAGAACAAAACGGGGATGATGGCGTTATTGACGACGGTCTGCTTCTTGAAGATGTCGTAAAAGCCCAACAAGACGGCTGAAGTCAGCGAAAGGATTACCCACATGATTTAAAAATTAAAACACATCTTCGTGCGTTCCAGTATCAAACAAATAAAGCAAACAACGATTTCTCACAATACGGTACACCAACACCCAATCAAATTGAATATGACATTCACGAAAAGCCTTGTAGTTGCCTGAAAGTTGATGATCCTTATGCTTGGGATCCAAGGGGATACCTTCAGCCAATTGATGCACCACATCATCAAGCAAAGAAATGTCGAGACCACGCTTTTTTGCCGACTTGTACGATTTCTTGTACCGGCTGGAAAATTCGATGCTCATCATGGCTTATTCGTTTATTTTTTTCAAATAATCGTCAAAGTCGCGGCATTTGGTGGTGCGTCCGTTCTTGAAATCGTCAATGGCTTCGTCAAGACCTGATTTCTTTTTGGTCGTCTTGGCCTTGCTGATACCGTCAAGTTTCAGCAAAGCGGCAATCAACCCTTTCAAGGCTGGGTTGGTAGCATCATATTGCAAAGTAATTGTTTCCATTTTTGTTTTTTGTTTTCGCGGCAAAAGTACAACTATTTTTCGATATGGGAAGCGTTTCGTTCCAAATCAATGAAAACCGGCAAATGGTCACTAAATCCGCCGATATAGCGCGGGCCGAGGTATGTGCGGAAAAGTTTCTTGCCATGATAGGTTTCATCGTCCTCAAACAAGAAATCGGCATGGAAAATTCTCGCGCTACCTTCCTGATAATGAAGCCCTACCCTATCGTCCATCAAACCTTTTGTAACAATAATCTGGTCAAAAACCTGCCAGTCGGCTTGATGTTTCAAGGTGCCTTCAAAGCCCAAGCCCTCCGTTTTCCCAAACAAATTGACAAGGCACCCCTCCTCCATTTCTGAAGGATACCGCGCCCGAAGCACATCGTAGACGCTTGGGTCGGTAGGACAGTCGTTCAGGTCGCCCATCATAATGATTTTCGCCTGATAGTTTTCGGGCATGGAGGCGCAAATCGAGTCGACTTTGGCACGCAAAATCGCCGCCGAGCATGAGCGAGAGCCCACCGTTTCCAACTCGCCGCTATACCTTGACGGCCAATGGTTTACAAAGACATGTATCGTATCATCCTGTTTGTCAATGAATTTCGCATACAAAATATCCCTCGAATGATACGTCGTATCCTCGGGATTGACATACGGAAAAACCGCACTCTCCACCAATTGAAAATAGTCCAAAGAATACGCTATGGCCGGGTCGATGCCACGCCTGTCGGGGCCTTCGTAATGCACAAAGCGGTAGTTGTGCTTTTTGAGCGGCGTTTGCTCGAAAACCGCGCTCAACACATACTCATTCTCCACCTCACACATCCCAATAATGCCAATGGGCCGATTCTCCGACATCGCCAAAATCGCCTTGTACATGTTGTTCCGCTTCTTGTAGAACCGCGCTTTCGTCCAATGCTGCATCCCGTCCTCGGTGAAGGCATTGTAGGACTTCGTGCTGTCCACAAACGGGTCGAAAAAATTCTCCATGTTCCAAAAGGCGATGCGGATAGGCTCAGACAAAAACTGGGCTTGTGCCGAAACCGGCAGCAAGCCCAGAAGCAAAATGAATAAATAAGAAAACCTCATAACAAATGGGGCAATCAGGCCACGATCCTCGTGCCGCAAGTCGGGTCGCCCAACTTCGTGGCCTCAGTGATGATGGCCTCGTGACCCGTGGCTTCCACAAACAGCACAGCGGCGCGAATCTTGGGAGCCATGCTGCCTTCGGTGAAGTGACCTTCAGCCAAATATTGCTTGGCCTCGGCCACTGTGATGGTGTCCAAAGCCTTCTCGTTTTCCTTGCGGAAATTGATGTAGACTTTCGGCACATCAGTAAGGATGTAGAACTCATCGGCACCAATCTTGATGGCAGTCATGGCGGAAGCCAAATCCTTGTCGATGACCGCCTCAACGCCCACATGCACGCCGTCCTTCTTGATGACCGGGATACCACCGCCACCAACAGTGATAACGATGTTGCCCTCGTTGGCCAAACGCTTCACCAATTCAATATTCTGAATGTCAATCGGTTTTGGCGAGGCAACCACCTTGCGCCAGCCTTTTCCTTTCGGGTCTTCCTTGTAGACGGCACCCGTTTCGGCGGCGTATTTTTCGGCCTGTTCCTTGGTGTAATATGGCCCAACCGGCTTGGTGGGATTCTTGAACATCGGGTCGTCTTTGTCTACAAGCACCTGTGTCACGAAAGTAACCACATTACGGTCGATGTTTTCCTTCACCATCACCTTTTCGAGGCCCATCTCAATCATGTAGCCGATCTGGCCTTGGGTCTCGGCACCACACACGTCCATCGGCATGGCGGGCAGCCCAAACTGCTGCAAACCAGCCTCGTTTTGGAGCAACACATTGCCCACTTGAGGACCATTGCCGTGGCCGATGACCAAATTATAACCCTGTTTCAGGAACGGTAGCAGCGACTGGCAAGTGTCGGCCACATTCTGCATCTGTTCCTGGCATGTACCTTTCTGACCGCTTCTCAAAAGGGCGTTTCCGCCGAAAGCGATAACAGCCAATTTCTTCATTATTCGTTATTTAAGATTTAGTATATAAATTAAAATTTATCTTCTTTGGTAGGTCACGGAATAGCCGTCCTGACCGATGACCAGCTGCTTCTCGTCAAGCGAGATAATCGTATTGGTGTCGGCGAAACTGCTTTGGACGCTTCCATTGGTCACTCCGTTGAGAATCAGCTTGTCGCCAACCTTTTCCCAAGTCTTGTACTCCCTGAAGCCCGTGTTGATGGACACGACATCGCCGTTTTCGAGCAAAGTGAAGCCCACATCGCCAATAAGACTGCCCTCTGCAGCAGGTTCTACCCAAGTTCCAACGATGGAAGGACGTGAGCATGAAGCAAAAAACAGCCCCATCATACAAGCTAAAGCAATAATTATCAAATGTTTATTCATTTTTACTATTCTTTTGAATTGGAGCGGCAAAGGTAGGAATAATTTTCATAAACGAAACTATTTCAATGAATTATTTTTTCATAGGAATCCATTTATGAGAATTCATGGCCAATTAATGGAAATTCATGTTTACAACGAAAAATGCACATTCCGCGAACCATCATTTATGCAAGATTTGTGGCAGATTTGTTTCCAAAACACTTGCATTTGTTTCCAAATCATTATTTTTGCAGTCGGATTCCAACT
>CACXQO010000264.1 GCA_902769815.1 uncultured Bacteroidia bacterium
TTGAAACTGATGCAAGCCTTCTTCGCCTCGATTCCTTACCTCGACTTCGGCGAAAAGGAACTTGACGACATCGCCAAATACGAGGCCTATTACGAGGTGCTGACATACGTCGTCTTCTCCATCTTCAACTACCGTACCTACACCCAGGTAAAAGTGGCGCGTGGCCGTACCGATGTGGTCGTTTTCATGCCCGATGCCGTCTATGTGATGGAACTGAAGATGCGCGGCACGGCGCAAGAGGCTCTCGACCAAATCAACTCGAAGGACTACGCCATCCCTTACCAAGCCGAAGGCAAGCCCGTCGTCAAGATTGGCCTCGCCTTCTCAAAGGAAACCAAGACCGTTTCCGACTGGATTATCGAGCAGTGATTTCTCCCTGAACCTCAAAAAGCGGCATCCCAGTCGGGATGCCGCTTTCCGTTTCAAGCGTCAGGACATCAGTCCTCCTTGCGCTTCTTGCCAATGGCGTAGGCTGCGCCCAAGCCAATGAGAACGGCTATGCCGCTGCCCAAGGGCGCATCGGTGCCGTCAAAGTCACCAGGATTGCCGAAGCTGTTGGGCAACAAGGGTGTGTTGGTGGTGGTGCGCAAACCACCGGCTTGGTTGTTCATCTTGCCGGCGTTCAGGTATTCGCGATACTCCTTGCTTCTTCTCAATGCGCCGCCGCCTTGCTGGGCGAATACGGTCGTCCCCATCATCAGGGCGATTGCGAGTGTCAATACTAACTTTTTCATCGTTTTATGGTTGTTTAATTGTTGATCGTTTAATTGTTTAATTGTTGGCTTTTAGCTTTTGGCTGTAAGCTATAAGTTAGGTTGTTGCCGCATCTCACCACTACCTTCTGCGTTTTCACATCATTACCGTTCACAAGGCGAAGTGTGTAGACTCCCGGAGCGGCGTTCACATTGATGCTGGCGCTGCCGTTGATGCTTTCGCTCTTCACGATGCGGCCCATCACGTCAACCACTTGCAGCGTGGCATTGCCTTCGTTGTTGACGACGAGGCTGCCGTTGCTGAAGTAGGCGAAGGTCGTTGAGCCTGCCGAAACGCCGTTCTCGTTGTTGGCGGCAAACACCAAGCGGAAGCGGCTCTCGTAGTCGCGGGTGGTGGCGTTGAAGGTGTAGCTCGGAGTGGCCAGCAGGTCAACGTCGGCGCCGGTCATGTTGTCGATAAGGTGGAGGTAGTTCATCTCCACGCCTTCTGGGTTGACGGTGAGGGTGTAGGTGCCGTTCTTGGCGGCGCGGAAGTTGACAGGCATTTCGCCCTCGTTGTCGGCACCGACCACAGCATAGTCTTTGCCATCTTGCGGGATGTAGACCTTAGTGTGGTTGGGGTTGAGTTGGAACTTGGGCAGAGTACCGTTTTCGCCGAAGCGGACGATGGCGCGGTCGATGGTCTGTGAGGCACCTCTTTGCGCTTCCTGGAGGATATTGATGGCCACCATACCAACTGCTGGGGCAGAAGTCGTAGCATGATTGAAGGTCAAAGTGCTGTCTTGTGAAACATGCACGAAAATGCCTTCCATCGGGGCGATAATCCCAGTAGCTGCTTCAAGTTCATTACCACCACCAACTATAACACCATTATCATAAGTATAATTCATCCTATAGTAAGGCTTAGTGCCAATAGTGGCAGGTGTGCCAAACGGATTGCCGATGAGATTCCATCCTGCTAATTCTGCACCTTCGACATTGTACAATTGGACCTCGCCGTTACCGTTATAGGGAGCACCTTCAAAGGTGAGGGTTGTTCCTTCGGCTTCGCCATTAGCGTAGAGGTATCCTCTACCGTTGACCAATGCGATAAAATCAGGGTGCAGAGAAGAAGAAGTGGCTTTGTAGTTTTCCCACTCCAATTCCGCATTTTGGTCGAAGCGGTAAAGGTCATAATCATCTTGAACGGTGGTGATGAAACCATTATCGGCAGTCGGAGTAACCGAAGCCACAGGCGAGGCAATCAGATACCAGCCGCCATCAGCGGTAGTTCCGCCGTGTTGAGCGATTGTCATTTGGTAGGATTCCGAATATGAAGTGCGGTAGTTGGAATAACTAACCGAACCACAGGTAACTGTGACACCCCAAATACGGGCGGGTCCGCTAACTTGCAAATACAAAGTTGAGTAACTGCCTGTAGAAGAAACAATTGTTGCAACATTATCAACGATAGTATTAGTAGACCCATCATGAGTGGAACCATTTTCTTCAGTATTCAAATAGATTTCACCAGTAAAAGCACCATGCTTAGTAATATCATCTTGCCCACCGGTGGTATTAGATGCATTTGAAATCGTAACAGTAACACTACTAATATTAGTAGATGCTTGCACTTTTATATATGAAGGAATGTCGTTGCTTCTAATTTGCATCCAAGGTCTCCCTGCGGTCCAATTACCTTTTACTGTCCATGTAATGTTATCCTCCGTATCAGTATAACTGGCAGGGTCATTAGAATAACTATGTGCTTCATTGGTGATGTTACTTTGAATCTCTGTCTTTGTTAATGTGCCAGTAGAAGAGGATCCGCTAACTTCCGCAAACACGGCATTCAAAGTGACATTCCCTTCAGGTGTATAAGGAACTTCAATGTAACCAGTGGGAGCATCATCGCTCACTGGATAGTTGCCTTCAATCCAGCCCATAAAGGTATATCCAGCGGGGATATAGTCCGTTGCGGGTTCAAGCAGGGTTTGGATGGCTTGGTTTCGGGCAACTCTAATTGTACCATGCTCAACGCCGTTAGTAGAGAAGGTCACAATCCAGGTAGGAATTTCCGTAATATTGACCGTAATCGTCACCGCGCTGGCAGGCATGATGAAGGTTGAATTCGTTTCATCGAAGGACACCGTATTGTTGCCGGCATCTTTAACAGAAATACTGTATCCATAAAAATCATCAGGAATAACACTGACCGTAACCTCGGTTCCGTAATCAATCACATCGTTTGCTTGAAGTTCATTACCACCAACATATAATGCAGCCTCGGCATGGCTATCTTCTCCCGTGATGTTCAAGATATAACCATAAGTATTTACAGTCCATTGTGCTGTCAAGGTGACATTACTTGTAACAGTATAGGAAGCACCAGCAGCATAAGTTGTGTTTCCATCATTCCAACCGCCGAAAGTGTAGCCGGTTTTGCTTGGTGCCGAAGCCAATGTGATACTATTGCCATGAACGATGCCAATCACAGGCTCAGTAGGGCATCCTTCGCCACCGTCACAATTATAATTGACAGTATAGGTGGGTTTGCCGGCTTGGGTAATGGCAATCACATTGGAATAGTAGTATTCTTCATCAGAACCCATTGCTTCAACGCGCATATAAACGGTGTGGGGATTCACGCTTGCATTTTCACTTGTCGCTGCATAGGTGATTTCTTCATCATCATTCACACCAAACACGGCCATCAACCAATAATTGGAAATATCTGTTACTTTATCACTGAGTTCGTCATTTTCGTATGTTTCATAGAGACACAACTCCGTGACTCTTTCATCCAAATTAGTGTAATTTACGGTTGCTGTGTGGTCTGCTGTATTATTCCAGTTAAGGCTCACTGCATTGTTTGAGATTCCATCTCCGGTGATGGTAATGCTTGGGCCAGCTGAGTAAGTAACAACGACTCCACCAAAGTAGCAAGCCTTGGAAGTACCTGTCAAAGAAATTACAATATTACCAGTCCCATTGCCAGTAAACTCATAATAATTTGGTCCTGTGGATGAACTATTCTTTGTAACATTAACCGTTGTTAAAGTTCCACATGTAAAAGCAATACCACCTACAGTAACAGACAATGTTGCTGCACCACCAGTATTGGCATCAACTTTAACAGAAGTAACAGTATTGTTATAAGTTGCAGAAAAAGTGCCTCCCCATGACGCACTACCTGTACCAAACTGTTGGCCATGATAGGCAGTTTGATAACTATTTTGAATTTCTCCTGACCCTGAAGTTTTTGTAACTGTCCATGTAATAGCAGGTGTCGTTTCCGTCAGCAAAGTACTACCACTTGTAGTTCCAAACTTCTTACTGCTTGATAGAGTAAGTTCTGATGTTGTTTGTCCCCATCCCCCCTTTGGTACGGCGAGCATCGCGAGGAGGGCGAGGGCTGCGGTTAGGATTGTAATTTTTTTTCTCATTTTTTTGTTGTTTTAAATGGTTAATTATTTAATTGTTTGAGATTTATGATTCAAGGTTTATAATTCAAAGATTTAAGATTCCTCTTTAGTTTAGTTTATTGGGCTTATCATGGTAAGATACTCACCAGCGGTCATAACAGGGATTTTCGAGTTGGTGAAATCTTTGCCGTTTCTGGTAATGACAGCCTCGGTACCAGCTTGCATTGCTGAATGATATTGCATGGCATCCTCGAAGTCCTTAAAAGAAAAAGCTTAGTCATTGGTATTTCTCTTCAAGGTGTTGATAATAGGCTTTGCGCCCATTCAGGTCGTCATCGTCCAAAGGTAAGCCTGCGCCAAGCAGACGGAGCACGGCATCAGGAATAGCCTGCTCTTCTGTTTGTTTTTGCCTTGCTTGGCGTATCTCGGCATTAATCTCGCCAAGCGTCAATTGAGAGTTGCCATTGTTTTCGCTTTGTTGGCGCATGGCTGCCACGGCTTTCCTCGCGCGAATCTTTGTCTCTTTCCGTAAAGAAAGATTGAGCAAGATTTCCTCCACTTGCTGCTGGAGCCAAAGCTGCAATGCGTTGTCGTCGGCAAAGGAAGGTCTCACTTTTTCCACCAAGGTGTCGCTAAGTGTTATGTAGTAACTGCACATGGCTTGTTGTTTGTTGTTTGATTTTTGTTTTGTCGTTTTTAATTGTTGGTTATTTAATTGTTTGAGATTTATGATTAACTACGTTGAATGTTTTGCATTTCAAGGTTTAAGGGTTCTGCTGTTTCGGCAACATCTTTGAGCAAATCTTTATGATTTCATCGGCGAGGCGGAAGCCTGCATCACACACAGCTTTCTGTTGGTTGCCGTCATAGCCCATAGCAATGTGCATGGTGGCATAACCATCACTCACCAAGGCCAACAATTTACGGTCGCGTTGTGCCACCGCATCCTTGTAGTCCTTGATGTCAGGATGCGGCCGTTGTTTGGTCTTAACAGGAAACAGCGCATCCAGCAGGACCAACATACCCGTCCACAAAAAATGTCCTGCCGACTTCACATATTTTCGGTCACCATAGCGTTTCAACGCCCTGTCGTACTCTCCGTTGTCTTTCAGCGTCTGTCTCGCGTTGTCTACATACCGCTGGGCTTCCTCTATGGGGTTTTGTCTTTCCATCGTATTCAAGTGTTTGTATATACCGCCCGCAAAGATACAAAAAAATCCCGATGTTTTACAAGGTTCATCGGGATTAATATGAAAAAAAAGCTTCTTTGTCGTTTTTTGGCGTTGGGGCGAGTTGGGTTATAGGATTCCGGATTTCAAACTTTCAGGGTTTAACTACGGATGGCACGGATTTTCACGGATTGGATTATAGTTTTTCGATTTCTTCTTTGGCGAGGCCAGTCACTTGCATAATAATGTCAATGCTTACTTTAAGTTCTTTCATTTTTCGGGCTGTTTCGAGTTTTTCTTTGGCTTTACCTTGCGCCCAGCCAAGCACATAGTTATCCGCATAGATTGCCGCGTATGCTTTGGCCTCTGCTTCAGGTTTACCCTTGGCACAAGCCTCTGCATAGCCTTTGGCATAACCTTGATCATAAACTCTAAGACGAGTTGCTTCATCAAGTAAATATAGAGATCCTCTGCTCATAGTTTTTCGATTTCTTCTTTGGTAAGACCAGTGATTTCGAAAATGTCATCTAACGAATAACCTTTGACTTTCATCTTGAGGGCTGTTTCGAGATTTGCTTTGGCTTCGCCTTCGGCCAATCCTTCAACCTTGCCTTCCGCTCTGCCTTGCGCCATACCTTGCGCCATACCTTGGGCCATACCTTGGGCCATACCTTGGGCCATGCCTTTCTCTATGGCTTCCCTTATGATGGTCTTTTCCATGCTGATGGAATCGAGGTTCCTCTCATAAACATAACGCTCCTGTTCGGTCATCGCCGAAACTTCCATCAATGAGATTGCTTTCTCGATATACGGGTTTTCCTTCAACTCGGCAGGCACTTCCTTTGTCGTTTCGTTAATCTCCGTCAGGAAACGCAGCCACAGGCGTTTCATTTTCTTTTTCTCATTCCAGTCGGCAGGGTTGAACTTGGGCAACTCCACAAACAAGATGTGCAGACCTTCTATCACCTTGTCGGTATGCTTCTCGTGAACCAACTGGTAGAAATGGTAATATTCGTTTTTGGGCAGGTCTTTTTCGAAAATGCCGTTCACGAGGTTCAATGAATACACGGGGCGCAACAACTTGTAGTCCTCCCCTTTCTCCAACTGGTTCACATACGCCTTAGAAGCATTGAACAACACGCGGGTCTTGAACTCCTCGCTCCATACCATCTGCATCTCCACAATGAACTGGCGACCTTCCTTGTCCTTGCAGCACACATCGACGATGGAAAACTTGCCGTCGGGGATTTCGGGCAGCATCTCGGGTGAAAGGTATTCTATGCTCTCCACTTGTTCGTCATCCTTCAACGGCAACAAAGCGTTGAGAAAACTGATGAGCAAGTCGGGGTTGTTGAACACTTTCTTGAAAGTGATGTCGTATCGGGGATCGTAGTAACGCATGGCTTATGTTTAGTTTGGTGTTTTTATTATCAATTATCGCCCGCAAAGATAAAAAAAATCCCGATGCGTGTCAAGAGGCATCGGGATTAATTTCAAAAACGCTTTACGCACCATTGTTAGACGATGGAAAGCGGAAAAGGGGAAATCAATAAGCCTTATACTTATCCCCCGTCTTCTCGATGAGGATTTGGTAATACTCATCGCTATACTTGGGGTGTTTGCTGTTGATGGGCACGTATTTCTGTCCCTTCACCGGCTCGCCGGGGGTGTTCAGATTGCCGTCCATGTACTTCATGAACAATTCGTGGTAGAAACGCTTCCACATGGCAGTCATTTCGTTGGCCGAATTGCAAGAGAACTTGGTGAGTTCCTTCACTTGGGCTTCCTTGCCCTTCATGGCGAATACGCGCTTGTCCAACTCGGGAACGACCTTTTCCACCCATTTGGTTTCCATATCGCGCTGACGCTGACGGATTTCGGGGTGGATGTAATTGTACTTCGTGTAGGCCCAGTTGCTCATTTGGTTGAAGGTCCAGAATCCGACCATTCAGTCATTGAGCCGTTGCCTTCGCGGAAGCACTCGGGGATTTCGGTCATGCAGGTGTACATCGGGCAGTAGACGCAGTTGTCGGCATCGTCGACACCGAACCAAATGATGCCATATTGCTGGTTGCCACGGCTTTGGGCAACAAACGAGAAACCAGTCTGCTGGGTGGCGGTGGTGCGCTCGTGAACGTATTCCTGTCCGTTCACCTCAAACTGCATCGGACGCCAACGGTAAGGGCAGTGGAACGGACCTGCGCCCACATCTTGCGACATATCGAGTTCAGTGCCTTCGAGGTGGTCGCGCATGAAGTCCATCATGTCAAGCACGCTGACTTTCTTGTTGGGCAAC
>CACXQO010000265.1 GCA_902769815.1 uncultured Bacteroidia bacterium
GTCGAAAGGCGTGTCGATGGTATGGTGTTCCATGTTTTTGCCTTTTTCCACAGTTTCCTCGGTTGGTGTTTTCTCGATTTCCAACTCCACTTTTTCTGCTTCGTTTTCAGGCTTTTGAGGAACGGCCTCCGTGGTTTTTGTGTCGTTGATAGGCTCAACAATGTCTTCCACGGTGAAAGTCGGGTTTTGAATGACGGAATTATCTACATTGTCATTTTGGTTTTGTTCCTCTTTGGGATAAACGAGTATGTTTTCCTTGTGGCTATGTTGCTCAGTGTCAGGGTTTACAATCTCAAAAGTCGGGTCTTTGGTGAATGAAGTGACAGGTGGCAAAGAACTGTTGTCTTCCTTGTCATCGATGAAATCGGAGACGATGTCCTCGCCTTTGTTGGTTTCGTTATTTTGTTGGTTTTCAAATTCTTCCTTGATGCGTTGTTCCGCAAGAATGGCCGCTTGATGGCGACGTTCCTCTTCGCGTTTTTCGCGCAACTCCTTGAAATAGTTGAGTGTAAGGTTGAATTGATAGACCGCGAAGACCAAAAACAGGAACGCAAGGATGATGATAACGCCCGCCTTGCCCACATAATTGGTCAGCAAAGTGTTGAGCCACAGGCCCACAGCCCCGCCGAAGATGGCGCATTTTGGGGCATAGCTGGCAATATAGGCGAAAAACAGCGGCAGCCAAACCAAACACAAAAGGGCGTATTTCCACACGCTCCACATCTTGATTTTGGCGGTGTCGGTGAGGCGTAAGCCAATGAGTGTCAAGAGGTAAACGAAGAAAAACGATCCGATGCCAAACGACTCCTTGAGGAGCGTTTGCGCCAAGAAAACGCCCAAACTACCTGTGCGGCTCTCGATTTCGATTTTCTTGCTGAAAATCTGGTAGCCGTACTCTTGATGGTGCCCGCTGAAAAAGTTGACCAAGTAAGAAATCAGGGCGAGACCGAGAAACACGGCAAGGCAGATGAACAGGATGCCGATGATTTTCCTCACGCGGCCATCCGATTCTTGCTTCTCTTTGGTTTTCTGAGGTTTGGATGCCTTGCTTTTGGTCGATTTCTCACTCTTTTTCGGGCTTTCCTTTTTGGGTTTCTCCTCTTTTATATTCTCCTCGGTATCAATCAGTTGTTCCTCCAAAGGCTCAGCCTCGGGCAAGCCTTTCGTCCTGAATGTGTTCTCTTTGCGTTTGTTTCCGGCAGTCATTTTCAATCTTCGTTAATGGGGTGCAAAAATACGCAAAAAACTCGGTTAATGGCGGCTTTTTGGAGCAAAAAAACAGGCTACCTAAAAAGGCAGCCTGTTAGTAAACTGTTTTACTTCGGAATCCTAAACATCCGCTTCCAGCGAATGCCTCCATTCTCCTTGTCCAAGGAGAGCCAAACGAGGATGGGCTTGCCAACGATGTGGTTTTCAGGGACAAAGCCCCAATAGCGCGAGTCGGCGGAGTTGTGGCGGTTGTCGCCCATCATCCAGTAGTAGTCCATTTCGAAGGTGTAGCTGTCGGCGGGCTGTCCGTCGATGTAGATTTGGTTGCCTTGCACTTTCAGGTCGTGGAGTTCGTAGGCGTGGATGATGCGCTCGTAAAGCGGCAAAGTGTTGATATTCAGCGGAACGGTAACGCCTTTCTTCGGGATGTAAAGTGGCCCAAAGTTGTCTACATTCCACGGATAGAGGTCGGGGCGGTTGGGGAAGAGGCTGGTCGAAGTGCCTTCGCCCGGGGCTTGAATGTTGCGCATCACGGAAATGACGAAAGGCAGTTTGATGAGTTCGTCGGCAACTTTTGCGCTGATATTGAGGACGAAAATGTTTGGGTCGGCGGTGCGGTAGCCCTCGGTGATGTCGTACTTGTCCAACGTCTGCTTGTTGATGCCGCCCGAAGTGGTCACCACAGTGTAGTTATGTTGCATGTTTTCAGGCTCGTAGGCCTTCTCGCCGTTGATAAACACCACGCCATCAACGATTTTCAAGGTGTCGCCCGGCATACCGATAAGGCGTTTCACATAGTTTTCGCGCTTGTCAACAGGGTGACTTATGACATTGCCGAAGTTGGCGTGGTCGTTCCAAACCTTCTTGCGGCCATATTCACGCACGAGGTCATAATAGTTGACGCTGCTTTGGAAGATGTCGCAAACCGTGTCGCCGGCGGGATAGTTGAACACGATGGGGTCGTAACGCTTCATCGTCGTAACGCCTGGATAGCGGTGATACGGCAACTTAATCCATTCCAAATAGGATTTCGCTGTCTTGCTTCCTGGCAAGGTGTTGTGTACAAAGGGGAACGAAAGCGGCGTGTTGGGTCGTTTCGGGCCATAATGTATCTTGCTGACAATCAGATAATCGCCAACGCAAAGCGACTTCTCCATACTCGAAGTGGGGATGGTGAAGGCCTCGAAAACGTAAGTCCTTATTATTAATGCGGCCACCACGGCAAAAACGATGGCGTCGAACCACTCGCGGGCGGTAGATTTCTTGGGTCGCGTGGCCGTGGCGGGGTCTAGGTAAGCATCGTTTTTGGCGACGACGGGGAAGAAAACGAATGGCAGAATGGCCGCCATGCCTTCCTCCCAAACCTTGAAACGCCCAAAGCATTTGCCCAACTCGACGAGCATCAGCAGCAGCATGAAGACGTTGATGTAAGGGAAGACGATGAAGAACCACCACCAGAATTTCTTCTCTTTGCCGATGATTTTCAGCATGATATAGATGTTGAAATAGGGGATGAGGCTGTAGTAGCCCTTTTGTCCGGCCTTTTCGAACTGCTTCCAGCAGAACGCAATCGGGATGGTGAAGAGCGCCGGAACGATTAAAATGAAGAGTAACAGTGACATGATTTGAATTTTATTTTCTTGCTAACGCGAATTGTGGCGAAATAGTGTATCAACTATTTTATTAGGTGTCATTGCGCCCCCTTGCTCATCCGTCCCATCAGCCGCTGGAAGGGCGTGAGGAAGGCAAACAGGAAATCGTAGGCCATCAGGCCAGGAAGCAGACCATTCTCGCCCACATGCTTGGCGGCATTGTGGTAGATAATGAATTGGGAACCAGAGCGTAAGAGGAAGAAAAACACCAAAATCGGGATAAAGAAAACTGTTCTGTCGCCGATGCTGAAAGCGGGTTTCATGCAAAGCAGGGCGATGAACGAAACATAGAACAGCAATTGGGAGGCGTAGAACAAACTCAGTGAGAATCTGGCTTTTGGGTTGTATTTCGACACGGTAGAATAGCGGCTGCCCTTTTGCCGCATCCAAAGTTTGAAACTGCTGGTGGGCGTTGTGTGGATGGCGTTTTCGGCATCAATCAATACTTCGGTGTTCTTTTTGGTGGCCACTTGGCTGACGAAGAGGTCGTCGTCGCCAACAGAGGTGTTGTAGTGTGAAATGAATCCTTTATTCCTGTAAAACAACTCCTTACGATACGAAAGGTTGTTTCCGACACCCATGTAGGGATGGCGTTGGAGGGCTGCCGAAAGGTAAAGCAGGCCGTTTTGGAGCGAATCGAAGCGCATGAGGCGGTTCAGCACGCTTTTCTTTTGCACGTAAGGGCTGTAGCCGATGACGATTTCGGTGTTTTGGCTGTAGCAGTTCACCACACTGCGCAGCCATTTGTCGTTGGAGGGGGAACTTCTTGCCGTTGAAGAAGTTGAGGTGTTGCTTCAGTTGCACGGGCTTGATTCTTGGCTCCAAGCGTTCAAGGTTTTTCAGGTATTCCTCGGTGTCGTCGTCGGAGCAGTCGTTCACCACAACGATTTCAAAGTCGGGATAGTCCTGCTTGAGCAATGCGGGAATCAGGTCGATGAGGTACTCGTAGGCATCGCGGGCGCAAATCACCACCGACACAGGCTCCAGTTCCTCATCGAGTTTCGGGCGGATGTTCCTTTTGTAGAAGGCCACTTTCGAGAATACCCCCCAATGGTAGAACAACTGGATGGCAAGGCTGATGCCAAATACGATTAAAATAATGAAACTAAGGCTGTTATAGTTGAAATTGATTTGCACAACAATACATTTTTAAGGATTGCAAAAATACTAATTAAGTTGATTTCATGGTTTCAAATTTCAAGATTTCTTCTGCCCAATCCAATATTTTTTCTTCAACGATTCATCAATTCAACAATTCAGCGACACAACAATTCAACAATTGACCAAGTTGAATCAAAGATTTGACCGCATCGAATCAAAGATTTCACTACTTTTGCACAAAAATAAAGCGATGAATTTCGACATTGTTTCTAACGATTTGAAAAGCAATGCCCGTGCGGGCGTGTTGCACACAGGCCACGGCCCGATTGAAACGCCCATCTTCATGCCGGTAGGCACGGCGGGCACGGTGAAGGCCTGCCATATCCGCGACGTGCGCGACGAGGTCAAGGCGCAAATCATTTTGGGCAACACCTATCATCTCTATCTTCGTCCCGGCTTGGAAGTGCTTGAGGCTGCCGGCGGACTGCACAAGTTCAACGGCTGGGACAGACCGATACTCACGGATAGCGGTGGTTTTCAGGTGTTTTCGCTGACGGGCATCCGCAAGATGAAGGAGGAAGGCGTCACTTTCCAGTCGCACATTGATGGCTCAAGGCATTTGTTCACGCCTGAAAACGTGATGGACATCCAGCGGAGCATCGGGGCAGATATTATGATGGCTTTCGATGAATGTACACCCGGAACGGCTGATTACCAATACGCCAAGCAGAGCATGGAGCGCACGCACCGCTGGCTCGACCGCTGCTGCGACCGTTTCAATTCGACGGAACCGAAATACGGCTACGAGCAGGCGTTGTTCCCCATCGTGCAAGGTTGCGTCTACCGCGATTTGCGCGAGCAGTCGGCTGGGTTTATCGCATCAAAAAACGCCGCCGGCAATGCCATCGGCGGTTTGGCGGTGGGTGAGCCTACCGAAAAAATGTACGAGATGATTGAGTTGGTGAATACTATTTTGCCCCAGGACAAGCCTCGCTATCTGATGGGTGTGGGCACACCGGCCAACATCCTCGAAGGCATCTCGCGCGGGGTGGACATGTTCGACTGCGTCATGCCCACGCGCAAAGGCATCATCAACCTCAAAAACGAAAAGTGGAAGTTCGACTTCTCTCCCGTCGACCCGAATGGCGAAACTTTCGTGGATGCACAATATTCGAGGGCCTATCTGCGTCATTTGTTCGTCGCGGGCGAAATCCTCGGCCCGATGATTGCGAGTTTGCACAACATCGGCTTCTACCTTTGGTTAGTGCGCGAGGCGCGCAAGCACATCATTGGCGGCGACTTTGCCCTTTGGCGTGACGAAATGCTCCAAAAAGTGACCAGAAGACTGTAAATGAGAAAAATAGACGCATATATCTTCAAGAAGTACCTTGGCACTTTC
>CACXQO010000266.1 GCA_902769815.1 uncultured Bacteroidia bacterium
GAAGATGCCCTTGTGCTGCTTGCCGTGGCTCTCGCCGTAGAGTTGCTTCCACCATTCGCTGAAATACACCAAACGAGGCTCGTAGTTCACCATAATCTCGTTGGTCATACCTTGTGCATAAAGGGCCTGACGCGCCACGGCATATTGCGAAACGGGATTGTCAACGGTTTGGTTTTCCTTGCATTGCTTTTCCATCTCGACGGCACCTTTCACCAAAGCGCGGATGTCGATGCCCGCCACTGCGATAGGCAACAGACCCACGGGAGTCAAAACCGAGAAACGTCCACCCACATCGTCAGGGACGATATAGGTCTTGTAGCCCTTCACGTTGGCCAATTGCTTCAATGCGCCCTTGGCCTTGTCGGTGATGGCCACAATGCGCGAGGCGGCTTCCGCTTCGCCATACTTATTAATAATATGCTGCTTCAGGATGCGGAAGGCGATGGCCGGCTCAGTCGTCGTGCCCGACTTTGAAATGACGGCCAACGAATAGTCTTTCTTGTCCAAAACAGCAAGCAAGTCGTAGAGGTAGTCTTCGCTCATGTTGTGGCCGGCGTAGACAATCAAAGGCTTCTCGCCCGTGAGCGGCGCAAAGTGGTTTTGCAGGGCATCAATGACTGCACGAGCCCCCAAATAGGAGCCCCCGATGCCGACAACCACAAAGATTTCCGACTTCTTGCGCAGGTCGGCAGCGGTTTTTTCGATGTCGGCAAGCAGGTTTTCGTCGATTTCGGAGGGCAAAAACCGAGGAAGTCGTTACCGGCACCTGTCTTTTTGTAAATGGTTTCGTAAGTTGCTGGTACTCTTGATTCTAATTCATTAACAATGTCCTTTTCCAAGAAAGGATTGATGTGTGTGAGGTCAATTTTCATTTCGCTAAAGATTAAGATGCTGCGAAGATATGACAAAAATTTGAAATCTAATGTGATAAATCTTAATTCGGGTGTATATTTATCAAAAATATTCTTATTTTTGCAGATTCTTTTTTCAAGCACTTTTTGATAGTTGCTTGCATCGTTTTTATCAACCATTTTACAGACAGAACATTATGTCACGGATTAAAGTTTTATTGGCTGAAGATGACCGAAAATTGGGCATGATTCTCAAGGCTTATCTTGATTCCAAAGGTCTCATCGCCACCCTTTGCACGAATGGAGAGGAAGCGTTGAAATGTTTCAATTCCTCTGAATTCGACATTTGTCTTTTTGATGTGGTGATGCCCCTCATGGACGGCTTCACTTTGGCCAAGGAAATCAAGTCGAGCAACCCCTTGATGCCCATTATTTTCCTCACCGCGAAAAACGAACAAGACGACATCCTCGAAGGCTTCAGGATTGGTGCCGACGACTACATCACCAAGCCTTTCAGCATGGATGAACTGCTGGCTCGCATTCAGGCCGTACACCGCAGAAGTTCACGCTCGATGACCAAGCCTTCCACCTACCAGCTGGGCGGTTTCACTTTCGACGCGCCACGTCATACCCTGACGAATGGCGACGACACCAAGAAACTGACCTCAAAGGAATCGGACTTGCTTCTGATGCTGTGCGAAAACATAGGCGGTACTTTGGAGCGCACCAAGGCGTTGGAACAGATTTGGGACGAGAACTCATTCCTCAACGCCCGCTCGATGGACGTATACATCACCAAACTGCGCAAATACTTCAAAGACGACCCGCTCGTCGACATAGTGAATGTACACGGCGTGGGGTTCAAGTTGGTGGTGAAATAACACAAAAACCAAGTAAACAAAACGCGAGGAAAACAATGCTTTTCCCCGCGTTTTGAATTATTCCTTCGGCCACGGTTCCGATGGAGGCAGCATCACAGTAGTATCCTCCACAAATCCAAATGTTTCATCCACGGGAATCAATTGTGTGGTGTTGGTCAGGATGGCGAGGAAACGGCGGTGCTTCGCGTCGCGGATGACGAGGCTACGGTAGCCCTTCCACCAGCCGAAATGGAAATAAGCGTCGGGGTGTTCCTTGCTCATGCGCCAGCCGAAACCATAGTTTTCATTGTTTTTCCACTTAGGCGAGCCCGGCTTGAAAGCCTCGGCCTGGAGGCTGTCGGGCAGCAGCAGATGGTTGTCCAAGGCAAGATTGAACTTGTAGAGGTCTTCCACGGTCGAGAACATGATTTTGTCGCCCATCACGCCGTTCAGGTAGTCGTTTTGCGCCTTCACAGGACCTCTTTTGTACATATCGTGGCCATGCACCTCAACAGGCATATAGATTGAAACCGCCGTGTCGCCACGCATAGAGTAGATAAAGGAGTGCGTCATGCCCAACGGCTCGAAAATCCGCTCACGCATGAAGTCCTCGAAAGGCTGGCGGCTCACCCGTTCCACCACAGAGCCTAACAGCGCATAGTTCACATTGTTATAGAAAAAAACAATATCAGGAGCATTGTAAAGCTCGGGCGTTTTTTCGGCCATCATCTTGATCATCGCCTCGTTGGAGAACGGCTTGCGGCGGTCGGGCCAATGCTTGTCGGCCATCGCGTCGTAGCGCGGCAAGCCCGAGCGGTGGTTGAGCAAGTGCCGAATCGTAATGCCTTCGTATGGCAATTCGGGGATGTATTTCCTCACGTCGTCGTCATAATCCAATTTGCCCTCGGCCTTCAAAAGCATGACAGCCTCGGCGGTGAACATCTTCGAATCGGAGGAAAGTTGGAAAGCGTCGTCGATGCGAAGCGAATCCTTGTGCCGTTTGCTGAGGTCGCGCCAGCCATTGGCCTTTTCGTAAATGACTTGGCCCTGTTCGGCATACAGCACTACGCCGTTCAAGCCGTTGCGAAACATGTTGTTGAAAACCTTGTTGGCCATCCGTGTGCGTTGGGCCACCTGTATCTTGCCCAAATCGAAGAAAATGCTGTCGGTATTAATCACGACGACTTCTTTCCGACCAAACCTCCCGCATGAGAAAAACGAGGCCGAAATGAGTAGCAAAACCGATATGATGAATGTGTGACGTGTCATTTTGAGGGGCAAAAGTAGTGAAAACCGCCGAAAAAGAGCCATTTTTTGGCCAAAAAGAAAATTAATGTGCCCTAATTGACTAATTATTACTACTTTTGCAGCCCAATTTATACTACTATTCAATTATTTATTTCATGTCACAATTTACCGATTTTGGATTGAATCCCGCTCTGTTGAAGGCTATAAAGGAGTTGGGGTTTGAGAATCCTATGCCGATACAGGAGAAGACGATTCCTGTACTCTTGGAGAAAGATGTTGACTTTGTGGGCCTTGCACAGACGGGAACAGGTAAGACTGCCGCTTTTGGTTTGCCGCTGTTGAACAAGATTGACGAAACGCAGCGATGCGTCCAAGCGTTGATTCTTTGTCCGACGCGCGAACTTTGTATGCAGATTACCCGCGACTTGCGCAACTATGCCAAGTACATTCCAGAAATCCTGATTGTGCCCGTTTACGGCGGCGCCAGCATCGAAGTACAATTCAAAGATTTGGCCAAGAAGCCGCAGATTATCGTGGCCACGCCAGGCCGCTTGCGCGATATGATTCGCCGCAACCGCGTGGATTTCAGCAACGTGAAGACGATGATTCTCGACGAGGCCGACGAAATGCTCAACATGGGCTTCCAAGAGGAGGTCGACGACATCCTCGAGTACATGCCCAAGGAAGGACGCCACACCATGCTCTTCTCGGCCACCATGCCGAAAGAGGTGGAAGCCATCCTCAACAAGTACATGACCGACCCCGTGAAGGTGGCCGTGGGCGAACGCAACTCCGGCACCGCCAACGTCGACCACATCTATTACATGATGGCTGCCAAGGACCGTTATATGGTGCTGAAGCGCATCATCGACTACACGCCTGCCATCTACGGCATCATCTTTTGCCGCACCAAGTTGGAAACGCAAGAGATTGCCGACAACCTGATTCAGGACGGCTACAACGCCGCTGCACTGCATGGCGACCTTTCCCAAGCAATGCGCGACAATGTGATGGACCATTTCCGCAAACGCAGCCTGCAACTGTTGGTGGCTACCGACGTGGCCGCCCGTGGCATCGACGTGAAAGAACTGACGCACATTATTAATTATAACCTGCCCGACGACATCGAAACCTACGTTCACCGCAGCGGTCGTACAGGACGTGCCGATAAGCGGGGCATCTGCCTCAGCCTCATCAATTTGCGCGAAAAGAGCAAGATTAAGAGGATTGAAAAAATCGTGGGCAGACCTTTCGAGAAGGCCATGATTCCTACCGGCTTTGCCCGTCATCCTCCGCAAGTTGGAGTGGATGAGCCGCGAGGAACTCATCACCCGCATGGTGGCCCTCAACTTCAACCGTTTCTTGGACTATTACAAGGACGCTATCGACCTGAATGTCAGCGATAAAGAAGAGAAGAAAGACCGCAAGGAACGCAAGAAGGAACGCGACCATCAGGACGAAACCATGAAACGCCTCTATTTCGGCATGGGCAAAAACGACCACATTCTGCCGCAGAAAATTATCGGCAAAATCAACGACGTGACCCGCTCGAAGAACATCCCGATTGGCCGCATCGACCTTTATGGCGATTATTCATACGTGGACGTGGAGGAGAGTTTCGTCCCGATGATTCTGGAAAGTTTCGCCGACCCACGCAACAATCCACGTGGCATCGTTGTGGAAGTGGCCAAGGAACAGCCCGACCGCAAGAAAGGCAGCAGCGAGCGCAAGGAACGCCGCGACCGCGATGACTTCCGTGGTGGTGAACGCCGCGAGAAACGCGACCGCCGCGACGATGACTTCTTCGAGAAGAAATCGAAGAAAAAGAAGGACTTCGACGACGACAAACCCTTATACAAGTCGGAACGCTCCCGCGATGGCCGCGAGTGGCTCGACCCCGACTGGAAAGACCATTTGGACGACATCGACGTTTTCATTGACGATGACGACCGCCCAAGCCG
>CACXQO010000267.1 GCA_902769815.1 uncultured Bacteroidia bacterium
CGGTCGTGCTGCCGCTGCCGCCACTGGCGTGAAGCTGGCCAACCCGAACCTCAGCGTGTGGATGATCACCGGCGACGGCGACTGCACCGCCATCGGTGGTAACCACTTCATCCATGCCTGCCGTCGTAACATCGACATCAACCTGATCCTGTTCAACAACCGTATCTACGGTATGACCAAGGGTCAGTTCTCGCCCTGCACCTTCCGTGGCACGAAGACCAAGACTTCGCCGCAAGGTACTTACGAAGACCCGTTCAATCCTGGCGAACTCGCCATCGGTGCTAAGGCTACCTTCTTTGCCCGTGGCGTGGATATCAACCCCAAGGAGCTGAGCGAAATCTTCTGGGAGTCGTACAAGCATGACGGCATCGCCGTGACCGAGGTCCTGCAAAACTGCATGATTTTCTCCAACGGCGTGCATGAGAACATCACTGGCAAGGATGTCCGCGACGATATGCAGGTGAAGTGTGTCCACGGCCAACCGCTTATCTTCGGTAAGAACCGCGACAAGGGTATCCGCCTGAACGGTAACCAACTTGAAGTGGTGACTATCGGCGAGAACGGCATCACTGAGAAGGACATTCTCGTCCACGACAAGACCACCGAGGACACGGGTATCCACATGATGCTGGCACACATGATGCCGCCTCATTTCCCCGTTGCCATCGGCGTCATCCGCGATGTGAAAGCCCCGACCTTCAACGACAGCCTCGTGCAAGTCATTGAAAACGAAAAGGCCAACTCGAAGATCAAGTGCATGGACGACCTGCTGAACAGCGGTTCGACTTGGACGATTGATTAAGCTAAGGTCCTTGAGCCTGTCGAAAGGCCGACCGATAGTAATATCAAGCCTCGACTGGCCGACCTTAAAAACTGAAAAATCCCGCTCGTTTGGGCGGGATTTTTTTTGTCTGAAAAAGGGTTCTTGCCTATGAATCTGGCAAATTTTTCCCTGTTCTTGCCTATGAATTGTGCAAGTTTTTATTTATTCTTGCCTATGAATTGGGATGATAATTACCAAAACCAGGTTTAAGTTGTTGAATAATACTAATTTAAAATTTGAACAAAATCCTGGATCCTTAATACTCTTACATAAGGAAATCCAATGTCTTTCAAAACATTGAAGTGCTTATCGTTTGAAACAAGTAATTCTGCTCTTCCGCAAATGGCGCAGTCAACAAACTTGTTGTCGTCTGGGTCTGCCACAATATAACCGAAACGCCAAGTAGGGTAAACTCTAATGAAGTTGGGCTTGTTTATCAGCGTTTTGATGATGGCTTCTGCAAAAGCAGGTGAGGTTTTTTCTGAAATGATTTCCTCATACTCCATCAAGATTTCATTTGACACACAAATCTCCAACTGCTGCTCCAAAAAGTCTGTCCACACTTTGTGGTAGGGACTTTTTGAAGGTAGTATTGCGACCAAACAATTGGTGTCAATAACAATCCTTCTCATTTTGTTTCAGAATAAGGTGTTCTCCAATGCTCATCAAGAATGCGCTCAATGGCTTCACCGTTTAGAGTACCTTCATCCCAAAGGCGGTCGGCTTCTTCTTGAACTTGTTTGGCATAGAATTCAGCCAACACCTCTTTCAATTCAAGCATCATCTTTTCGCTGTCGCAATGATTGAACATTTCGAGCAGGTGTAGCTGAATTGGATTCAATGTGGTTTGTTCAGCGTACATGGTTTTCTTGTTTTCAATGCGCAAAAATACAAAAACGAATCATTCTCCGCAAGATGACAGAGAAAATCATTATTTTTGCAACCATAAACCAATCAGCCATGAGCGAAAAAGAAAAGAAAATCAATGACGAAGAAAAGACTATCCCGAGACCTGAAGGATATACGATTGTGAAGTATGCCTTTGGATGGGTGTTATTTATTTCTATGCTTTTTAGTTTGGTGATTTCTGCTGTTTTTATAGTGGCTTTTAATGATTATTTTAGTGAGACAGATGCTTGGTTGGTTTGGATTATGCTTTTAGTTATTTATGCATTGTTTTTTGTCATTGGTTTTAAAATCACAGTGGTGAAAGTAAATCTCAAAATTTCTGATGAGGGTTTAGAGCAGACAAGATTGTCAGGCTCAAGATTTTATCCTGAGCATCGGTTAATTAAATGGGAGGATATGAAATGTTTTCATCCTTATGGAAGATTTTTACATAAGTGTTAGAAACAATATGAATTTCCGAATATCTGTCCCAGTGCTTGCTCTGTCTAAGTGGCGAAAGGACAATAGTGATATTTTTGAAGAGTTTCGAACTGTCTTTTGGGAAATGGCACCTGATCATAATGTGCATGTTGCCTTCTTTGCAATTACATAAATTAAACTATGAAAATCCCCTTCAAACCCGGAACATTGATTTATCCTTTGCCCGCGGTGATGGTCACCTGCGGCGACTGCGAGGAAAACTACAATATCATCACCATCGGCTGGACGGGCACCATCTGCTCCGACCCGCCCATGTGCTACATCTCCGTCCGCAAGGAACGCCATTCGCACGAACTCATCATGAAAAACAAGGAGTTCGTCATCAACCTGACGACAGAGGACTTGGCCGCTGCCACGGACTGGTGTGGTGTGCGCTCCGGCCGCGACTACAACAAGTTCAAGCAGATGCACTTGCACACTGAGCCTGCCCAAATCGTGAAAGCTCCTTTGATTGCCGAGTCGCCGTTGAGTATTGAGTGCAAAGTGGTGGAAGTGAAGGAATTAGGTTCGCACGATATGTTCATTGCCGAGGTGGTGGCCGTCAATGCAGAAGAAAAACTCATCGACAAGGGCACGGGTGCCTTCCAACTCAATCACGCCAAGCCTTTGGCTTATTCCCACGGCAAGTATTACGGCCTTGGCGAGAAAATCGGCGGCTTTGGTTTTTCGGTGAAGAAAAAGAAATGATTTAGTTTTCGGATTGTGAGGATTTTGTACTTTTGCAATCAATACTATCTGACATGAAAAAGGCGTTGTTTGTATTGGTATTTCTAGCATTGGGTTGGCAGTTGAAGGCCGATTGCCCGCCTGAAGTTGAGGATTTTACCTTTACGGATTGTAATGGCGTAGCGTACAATCTGTTTGAGTTGCTCGCCGGTGGGCAATTTGTCTTGGTTCACTTTCAGAATGATTTTAGTGGTTATGGGCAGACGCTGAAAATGAACGAATTGTACCATCAGTATGGTTGCAATGGCAGGGATGTGTTTTTCATGGACTTGCTGACCCATGCCGATGATGCGCAGTGCCAAAGTTGGGCTGAAGAACATCATATTGAGTTTCCCGTGGTTGGCATGGATGGGGGAAGTGCCTCGTTTTATGCGCTTTATCCTGATTGCATCTACGACTATGGGAACAACCAGTTTCTACTGTTTTTGCCTGACCATCAGATTTTTCAGGAGCCGATAGTCTATCATTTTGAGGAAGTTTTTTCGGATTTGGGCATTGCGCCAAGCGATTGCAATTTTGGCCAATGCGAGACACCAAGCAACTTGACGGCCACTCTTTCGGAGGCGCAATTGCAACTTGAGTGGGCGAGCGTTGAAGGTGCCGAGTATTATCATGTGTTTTCGCGGAATTATGCAGGTGATGTTTTCCATTTGGAAGCCAACACGGTTGAACCATACTTGAAAAACGTAACGTATTATCCAACGGAAGAAAACTGTTACTATGTGGCTTCGCGCTGTGAGGATGGCTCTGAGAACATCTCCGACACGATTTGCGTCGGTCCCAAAGCCTTGGATTTTGAGTTGGTCGATTGTCATGGCAACGAAATCCATTTGTTCGACATCCTTGATCGAGGTCAGTTCGTTTTCGTTGATTTCTTCGGATTTACCTGCATTTCGTGCCGTGAGGCGATGCCATACATTGTGGAATCCTATTATCGATATGGATGCAACAATGAAGACATTTTCTACATGGAAGTGACAACCGACCCCGAGGAGTTATGCAATAGATGGTGCGAGGAGTTTGGGGTTGAATATCCTACAATAGGCAAGGAAGGAGGCGCGCAGAGGTTTGTGGATTTGTTTCATTTCTCCTATTCTCCGCATTATTTCTTGATTGCACCAGACAGGCAAATCGTACTTGACGGAGGTCATTCGGGCTTTTATATCTATGATTTGCAAACCATTATTGATGCCTTTGAGCCTTTGGGCATAGAAGTGCATCAGTGCCAGCTGATGATGTTGTAAACATTGAGGCGCAGGGTTTGATTCAAGTTTACAACAGCTTGGGTCAATTGATGGATGCCGTTGTGTCTGATAGTCAGCAGGTAAGGATCGATACAAATCGCTATCCCGATGGTTTGTATTTCGTTCAGGTGAACGGAAAAGGTATGGGAAAATTTGTGGTAATGCACTGACAATGATTGACCGGTTTCAAGCATATATTAATAGGTGTAACTTGATTGCCGAGGGCGAAAAAATCGTTTTGGCCCTCAGTGGCGGCATGGATTCAATGGTTTTGGCAGATTTGTTGCTGAAAACCAAGGTGGATTTTGTCGCGGCGCACTGCAATTTTCATCTGCGCGGGGAGGAATCGGATGGCGATGAAAAGTTTGTGCGCGAATATGCGGAAAAATATGGTGTTCAATGTTTTGTGAAGCATTTTGATACCGAGAAATATGCCGCAGAGCAAGTTATTTCCATCGAAATGGCCGCCCGAGACCTGCGCTATGCATGGTTTGAACAGTTGAGGCAGCAGTTGGGCTATAATAAAATCGCGGTGGCGCACCATGCCGACGATCAAGCCGAGACTTTTTTCATCAACTTGTTGCGCGGTGCGGGACTTCGAGGCTTGAAAGGAATGCAACCGCAAAACGGCGTTATTATTCGGCCTTTGCTATGGGCTTCAAGGGAACAGATTCGTCAGTATGCCGTTGAGAACCAAATCGTTTGGCGAGAAGACCATACCAATGCAGAGAGCGTTTATCTGCGCAACATAATCCGCAACCGACTTTTGCCCGCTTTTGATGAGCTGCAATCTGAAGCGAGGCAAGGATTATATAAATCTTTGGAGCATCTTGCTTCGGAAAACGAGCTTTATCGGGCATTGCTGAAAGAGAAGTTGGCACAAATTGTTGAACAAGATGGAGATGTTCAAAGGTTTCCTTATTCTGCTTTTCTGGATTGCTTCGTTCCTCGCAATGACGCAAAGCGGCTGTCAGAAGCTAAGGCCCCTGAGCTTGTCGAAAGGCCGGGTTATTCATTTCAGTTGCTTTTTGAGTGGCTTAGGCAATATGGCTTCAATACTGATCAATGCCGTTTCATTTTTGAAACAATGAATACGGGAATAGGGAATAAGTATTTTTCCTCGACACACCAATTGATTATTGGCAGAGATGAATTGCAACTTTCTGAAATCAAGGCTGTTGAGAATGAAGAAGTCCAAATCGGAGTAGGGGAGGATGTAATAGTTTTGCCAATCCATCTTTGTTTTTCCAAGTTGGAGAAAACTCCCGATTTTGTCATTGACAAGTCGCCTGATGTGGCTCAATTGGACTTCGACAAATTGAAGTTCCCTTTGACCTTACGCCATTGGCGGCACGGCGACCGCTTCCGTCCCTTGGGCATGAAAGGTTCCAAACTGCTGAGCGATTTCTTTGTGGATCAGAAGTTTACGGAATGGCAGAAACGAAATGTTTGGCTATTAGTTTCAGCTGACGGCGACATTCTTTGGGTGGTTGGCTGGCGCATTGACGACTGGTTTAAGGTGATTTCGGCAACAAAATCCATCTTGCGTTGTGAAACGAAAAGATAGAATTTGTATTTTTGCCCATTCTAAACATTCTTAAATCAAATATTTATCGTATATGAAAAAACTATTCCTAATCCTGCTGATGGCCTTTGCCGCCATCGTGCCTACGGAGGTCAGGGCACAGATTATCGACCCTGTTCAATGGACACTTACCATTGAAGACCTCAACGAGAACGAGTTCGATTTGGTCGCCACGGCCACCATCGACCCACAGTATCACATTTATTCCACGAAGATGCCCGATTTGGCGCCTTTGCCGACGGTATTCGACATCAAGACTTCGGAGTTTTTCGAGGCTGTTGGCGATGCCCGCGACCTTACCGATGTGCCGCTTTACTATGACGACATCTTTGAAACAGAGTATAAGCAATTTGCTGGTTCTGCGGCGTTTGCACAAACCTTCCGCAAGCTGAAAGACGGCTCTTTCCCCATCACGGGCGAAATCACCTACCAAGCTTGCAAGGACGGCCAATGTGTTTCGCTGGCAGAGGATGTGGATTTGATGTATGGCTCGGAAACCGCTGTGATTGAGGCCGATGAGCCAGAAACCACCGCTGGGGCGAAATCCAACATCTGGGCCATGATTCTCGAAGCCATCCTATGGGGATTTGCGGCCATCCTAACGCCATGCGTATTCCCGATGATTCCCATGACCGTGTCGTTTTTCATGCACGGTGAGGGTGAAACCAAGGCCCAAGGCCGCTTCAAGGCGTTTATGTATTTCATTTTCATTGTGTTGCTTTATACCTTGCCCATTGCCATCATCATTTTGACGACATGGTTGGTAGGCGGCAATAGTGTAACTGCCGACATTTTTAACTGGCTTGCCACGCACTGGCTGCCGAACATCATCTTCTTCCTCGTGTTCATGATTTTCGCCGCCTCGTTCTTCGGTGCGTTTGAAATCACATTAGGCAGCAATATGGTGAACAAGAGCGATAGCAAACAGAGTACCAAGAGTTTAGGTGGTATCTTCTTCATGGCTTTAACCCTCGTTTTGGTGTCCTTTGCTTGCACAGGTCCCATCGTGGGCACGGTGCTCATCAAATCGACTTCGGGCGAGTTTTGGGCTCCCATTGTGACGATGTTTGCCTTTGCCGTGGCCTTTGCGCTGCCGTTTGCCTTGTTTGCTTTCTTCCCGAATTTGCTCCAAAGTCTGCCCAAGAGTGGCGGTTGGCTCACTTCCGTGAAGGTCGTTTTGGGCTTTATCGAAGTTGCGTTGGGCTTCAAGTTCCTCAGCGTGGCCGACCAAACCTACCACTGGCACCTGCTCGACCGCGAGGTCTATCTCGGCATTTGGATTGTTTGTTTTGCTTTGCTTGGATTTTATCTCCTCGGCAAAATCCGCTTCAAGGGAGAGAAGGAAGTCAAGGAGTTGGGCGTGTTCCGTTTGGTGCTGATTATCATTGACTTCGTTTTTGTCATTTATATGATTCCTGGCATGTGGGGCGCTCCGTTGAAAGCCCTTTCTGGCTATCTCCCACCAAAGCAAACCCTCGATTTCGACCTCAATCGCATCATTGAGGAGAACAGCGAAAAGGTGATTGAATATGTGGATGCCAAGATGGCCAATATGGCGGTGGCTCCGCAAGGTCAAGCGCAAGCCGTTGCAGCAGTGGAGTTTACTGAAGAACCCAAGTATGCCGACCTTTTCCATTTGCCGCACAATTTGAAAGGTTATTTCGACTACGACCAAGCCTTGGCCGTCGCAAAAGCCACGAATCGTCCCATTTTTGTTGACTTCACAGGTCACGGTTGCGTGAACTGCCGTGAGATGGAGGCCAACGTTTGGAGCGACCCGCGTGTGAAGGATATGCTCCGCCATGATTTTGTGCTCTGCGC
>CACXQO010000268.1 GCA_902769815.1 uncultured Bacteroidia bacterium
TGTTTTCACTCCAAATTTCACCCCAAAATCATGATACAATTTGCAGCCAACCGGAATATCCTCGGTAATATAACGGTGATCTATCGAATTGGGCCCCACATTGCCTTCATCGCCAGGTTTGTCAAGCGGGAAAACGACATTGTCTTTCCCGTTTTCATCCAGTCCCATGTATTCTTGGGTCAAGATGCTCCGCCGTGAGAAAAACATCTCGTATGTGAATTTTGGATAATCAATTCCTATTGCCTTGGCCAAATCACATTCTTCTTGATAGAACTGATACTGTATTCTGCAAATTGAAGGACACAACCCGTGGGAATACATGGAATAGGAATCAGGCTCGTTACCATAAACAAGCGACCAGTTCTCCATACTGGAGACTCCTAATATGGATGCAGGAACATGGATAACAGGGTTCACATTGGAAAAACCAATGTCAAGCATAGTGTCTCCTCTCGTTGGCCCATCGCCTTGAGTGACGGAATCCATGCAAGGCAGATACTTCACCGACTCCATGAAATCATCCATGTCGGTCATGGGCAGGCAGGCTCCTCGCAGAGAAATGGCGCGATACTTCACTCCAACATGATTCGTCCAAAAATCGACGACTTTCTCTATTCTCGTCCCATAGGGAGCCGAACTCCAACCGCCAACGATCACATCCTTGTCACAGTTTGCTTCTCTCATGAATTTTCGGAGCAAAAGGCTGGCGTAGTTGTCTGTGAATGTGTGAATCACCATACCGTCTTCCAGCAAGGGAACGAGTGTTTTCAGATAATACTCATGCGACAGTGCCGGCACGGCAAGAACAATCAGTTTGGCTCCTTTAACCACTTTGGCCATATCGGTACTGACAACATCAAGGAAAGCCCTGCCCGACCGTTCAAAGCCGTAAAGGTTGCGCTGGATTCCGTCCAACAGGATTCCAGTTTTTTCCACATGGACCAACGATTTCTCACTGCGTGAATACAGTCTGACTTCCCGTCCAGCCAACTTGCAATCAGCAGCGGTAGTCTTGCCAACTGCACCACCGCCAAGCACTGCGATTGGACAACTTTTCAGGTAATCCAAATTTCTCATATTGTATTGCTTTATAATTCAACTTTAGAAATAATCATATCCTCACCCTTTTCGTCTTCAATTCTCAAGGTGTGGTAAACAAACGACACGAAATCCGAAACGGCATTCCTGTCAGGCAATAAGCAGCAAAACTCTGCCGCCCGTTGCCTTACATCGCCCGTTGCGGCAATCTCGTCACCTACATGACGCCATAAACTTGCGGAAAAAACGCCTTTATGATTAGAGATCTCGTCCATTCCCACAACAGAGGCTATCTTTCCCGCACGAACCGAAACAGACATAATCAAGCAGAAATTCCCTCCATAGTCATAAACGCCAGCAGGGTTGCCTTCGGCACTTCCAACGTCACCCGACAAAGCGAACTTCACGAATGAGGTCATGCTGTCAAAACCCGTTGCCTCTTTCAGCACAATGTCGAAATCGCTACCTGGGAACCTCAATCCGGGGTCATACATGAACACTTGGCCGCTTTCATAGAATCCTTGCATAAAAATCGGTCCGAATTGCATCCCCAACGACTTAATCATCCGCTTGACATTCGGCTCAACGAGTTTTACATATTCGTCGGCATTGTGAGAAGGCAGCAACGTTGCCATTTGTTGTTTTTCCAAATGGTCTTTCTCTTGTCCCAAATACCTGTCGCCAATTTTTATCAAATAAGGTTCTCCACCTATCACGATATATGCAAACGACATATCCTGCACTCCCTGCATATAGCGTTCGATCAAGAAACCGCCATCTTTCGATTCATTCTTTGCATAAAATATGGCTGAAGGGACATCCTTTTTGTCATAACAAATCGTTTGCCCTCTTGAACCACGGCTGTCCGAAGGTTTAATCAGTATTGGATAAACCACCCTGTCGGCATCAACATCTTCTTGGGAATACTCAGGAATAACGCCAACCCCATGGGCCTTGCAATAGTCCTTAAACAGTCGCTTGTTGGTCATAATGTCAAACTGCTTCTTGGTTCCGTAGCAAGGAACTCCCAATTTCTCACAAATGGCTTGGTAATGGAATTGTACAGTATCTATGCAAAACGACAACACGCCGTCAACTTTTTCCTGACGACATTTTTCAACTACAGCGTCAATATCGCCTGTACTCAACATCCAATACTCATCAGCAACGAGCTTTGCCGGCGACTGCTCTGGCGGCAAATAATCCGTCACAATGGTATAAACGCCCATAGCTTTGGCGGCCTTCACCACTTTTTCGTGGACATTGTTGCCTGCCAACACTAACAGTTTTTTTCCTCTAAACTGATTCATATCGAGTTTTATTTAAATATTCACTTTATCTTTCACAACAAACAACTGCCTCCCCTTCACTTGGTCGAAAATCTTTCCGATGTATAGGCCAAGAATGCCCATGACAAAAAGAAGCAAACCTCCGACAAACCAGATGGAGAATACCGTAGTAGTATAACCTGAAACTTGAATGACACCTATCCATTTGGCAATCACATTATACAACGCCAGCAAGAACGATATGGCAGCCATTCCAAAGCCCAATCCCACTGCCATCCGCAAAGGCTTGTTGCTATTGGAAACAATGACATCGAAACTGAGCTTGAACAATTTGTAAAGGTTATATGAACTTTTCCCCTCGGCACGTTCAGCGTGTTCCACGTCAATAGCGGTATCCTTGAATCCCAAATATTTCACCAACGAAGGGAAAGAACGCGCCCTTTCGGGCATCTTGTTGAACTCTGCTATCACGCATTGCTTGTAAATGCCGAAGTTAGCAATGGTCTTGTCAGCCTCCAAACCGCTCAGCCAATTATAGACACAATGAAACAGCGTCGAAGATAATCTCTTGAAAAACTTGTCCTTGCGAGCCACCCGCCGCGCATAAACAATGTCATACCCTTCCATCGCCTTGCGGTAAAGATTCGGAATCTCCTCTGGCCTGTCCTGCAAGTCACAGTCCATCACCACCACCCAGTCGCCCTTAGCGTAATGCAGGCCTGCCGTGATGGCATAATGCTGACCGAAGTTACGCGAAAGGTTGATGCCTTTCACCTTGGGATTGCTCTCGCATTGCTTAACGATTTCCTCCCAAGAATTGTCGGGCGAAGCGTCGTTCACCAAAATAATCTCGTAGTCATCCGTAATGGTTGTCACGCTTTCCACATTGCGGCGCACCAATTCGGCCACCATCTTTTCACCGCGATAGACGGGGGATACTATTGAAATATGGATATGCTCTTTCATTTCATTTTCCGAAAACATCAACTACTTCAAAAATCCTTATTAATCAACTCAATTTGTTCTTTATTGAATTGATACAAGCCTAAAATTATCGTATCAATTTCTTTTTCAGCTTCTCCTTCACCTTTCAAGGTTCGGTCTACCAAGGCTGATAGTTTTTCATCCTCTTCGGGCGTAATTTTTGGAAAAGGCAAGGCAGAAAGGTTGCCTCTCAGAATCTTCAAGTCTCCGAAACGCTTGACATACAGGAAGTTGAACAGCGATGAATTGAGGAACTGTTGAGGAAGAGGCTTTGCGTGTCGTCGTAGGTGAAACAAAGTCGACTTGAAACGAACTTATAAACCAACTTTTCCTTAGCACGATAAAACTCGTCTTTTGCACACTGCTGAAAATCAGCGCGATTGAATTTAATGTAACGACTTGCTGGTTTCAGGCTGTATTTGCCGATGTCCTTGCCCGTAAAAATGGGTTCCAAGTCTTTCTTTGGCTTGTCTTTCAGCACCTTGGCATTGTTGCCGGTGATGATGCCCAAAGCCCAGAGGCTGTGGGAGAGGTCGTCATGGCGCATCCGCTCAGCTATGCTGATGATGGCCTCGTCGCGGTCGTTGAGTATCGGAATGGCGCAAAAGTCGTCCTCGCGCGGCACAAATTCTTTCCTTGACACCTCATTGTTCGCGCCATAAACCAAGTAATTCTGGCTATCAAACACGGGTTTCTTGCTGACTTTCAGGCTAATGAAGTCCGTAAAAACCCCTTTGAAACGCTCGCGATAGCATTTCAGGCTTTCCATGCGAGTTTCGCGAGTGATGAAGCGGCGCAAGTCGGCGTGAACCTTGATTTTCAGCACGGAAGTAGGCAGCAAAAAGTGCATTATTCCGTTGTTTTTCAAGAATTTATACGATTCTGTGAAAAACAACGAAGCCTTTTCCTTCGATTGGATGACTTCAGAAGTGTGCTGTTTGCCTTTCTCGGTGCCCCAAGGCGGATTGGTGAGGATGTAATCGAACCTCAAATCACCCAAGGCCGATTCGGCGTGAAGCAAAAAGTCCATCAGATAAATCTGAGGATAAACACTTGATTCATTGTATTTTACAATCAAATTGGCCTTGGCTATCATCACGGCCAAAGGGTCATTGTCAATGCCATAAAGTTGCTCCATTTGGGCATGGTCCGCCTTCAGCAAAAAGATGCCGCTACCGCAGCAGGGGTCGAGGAAGCGTTCACCTTGCCTCACCCGAATATCGGAAAGCATGTCGCTGACAATCACGGGCTTGGTGTAGTAAAGTCCTTTCAAAATGCGCGAGCCCTCAGCCGTCAGCGATTGATAGACAAAGCCAATCCAATCGTCCTGACGGTTTTTCAGGATTTGTCGCGGAACGGCAATGTCAAGTCGCTGATACTGTGCGTATTCTTCAAAAAAACGGCTCTTGTTGGTCTCATTGACCCGATTGTGTTCCAAATACAAGGCGCAGAGGCTGAAAATCAAGTCGTTAATGGGATAATTCGACTCTTTTAAGTCTTCCACAAAACGAGGCAGACTGGCTGCCATCACATAGCCTTCGGGCGTGATGATTTTCTGCGAGCGGCTCTTGTTGGCACGCCGCGTCAGGCGGTCGTTGCCGTCAAGCCGCAACTTGTCCCAATTGCGTTGGGTAGCATCCGAAATGAAAAAATTAGGTTCCGTCATTATACGGCTTCGCCTTCTAAGTCCCATTAATTTGGTTTAAGGAACTGTTTGTCAATTATTTACAAAAACTGCCCAATAAGGCATGATAAAATTTTTGCAAAAGTAGGGATTTTTTTGCTTTGTAATTGTTTTTAATAATAAAAACTATCGTAAACCGACATTTTTCCTAATTTTGCCCGCACAAAAACGGACGACTATGATACTTTGTTTGGAAACGGCCAC
>CACXQO010000269.1 GCA_902769815.1 uncultured Bacteroidia bacterium
ACTCCACAAAATCACCGTCCGCGAACTGACGAAAGGCTACGCGGACAACAACGAAAACGGCGTGCGCGCCTATGGTGGCCGCCTCGACGTGCGCCCGCCCTACCAGCGCGAATTCGTCTATGGCGAGAAGGAACGCGATGCGGTTATTGACACGCTCACCAACGGCTTCCCGCTCAATGTGATGTATTGGGCCGTAGTAGACGACGCTTCCGAGCGTCGCGATGACAATGGCGTAACGCTTGGAAGCGTTGCCTCCTTCGAAATCATCGACGGCCAGCAGCGCACCATCAGCATCTGTCAATACGTCAACGGCGACTTCGCCTTCAATTTCCGCTATTTCCACAACCTCCAGCCCGACGAGCAAGAGCAAATTCTCAACTACGAGTTGCAGGTGTATATTTGTAGCGGCTCCGACAGCGAGAAACTCAAATGGTTCAAAACCATCAATATAGCGGGAAAGGAACTCACCGAGCAAGAGTTGCGCAACGCCGTGTATGCTGGCTCGTGGGTGAGCGATGCCAAACGTTATTTCAGCAAGAACGGTGCGCCGGCGGCCAAAATCGGGGGCGACTACCTCACGGGTTCGGCCATTCGTCAAGACTATCTCGAAACGGCCATCTCTTGGATTTCGGACGGCAATGTCGAGGTCTATATGTCGAACCACCAGCACGACCCGAGCGCCGCCCCGCTGTGGCAGTTCTTTCAGTCGGTCATCACTTGGATTGAGACTTCGTTCCGCCCGACCAAGGAGCGCAAAAAGATAATGAAAGGCGTGGATTGGGGTGTGCTCTACAAGCAATACAAAGACCAAGTGTTTGATTTCAAAGCCGTTGACGACGAGGTGAAACGCCTCATCCTCGACGACGACGTGACCAAAAAGACGGGCATCTATCCATACATTCTCACTCGAAAGGAGAAATATTTGTCCATTCGTGCCTTCACCGATGCGCAAAAACTGTCGGCCTACGAGCGTCAAATGGGTTTCTGTGCCGACTGCGGGCAGCATTTTGAACTCTCACAAATGGAGGCCGACCACATCACGCCGTGGCATTTGGGAGGCAAAACCGTGGCCGAGAATTGCCAAATGCTCTGCCGCGACTGCAACAGGCGCAAGAGCGGGAAGTGATGGATTCTGTCTTGTAGGGCAGTCGTTAGGTTGCTGAGCTTGTCGAAGCACCATGGCATCCCTGTTTTCATAGTTGCGAAATGGTCATTTCCGAAATGGCGGTTTCGCAACTTTTTTGTCAACATCTGTCAAATCACTTCGATTTTTCTTTGTCAAAGGGAAAAATTTCTATTTTTGCCTCATTAATTCAAAACTTTATGCGTATGAACAAAAAATCCTTACTCTTTCTCTTTTTGTTGGCCTTGCTGTGTCCGTGGGCTGCTTTCGCCCAGACGATTACGGTGAGCGGCAAAGTGATTTCGAGCGACGACGGCTATGGATTGCCGGGCGTCACCATTCAGGTGAAAGGCACCTCGACAGGAACAGTGACCGACATGGACGGCAACTATTCCCTCAATGCCGACAGCCAAGATGTGCTGATTTTCAGTTTTGTAGGCTATAAAACCAAGGAAATCGCCATCAAAGGCAAGAACAAGATTAATGTGACTCTCGATGCGGATGCGCAGATGCTCGACGACGTGGTGGTCACGGCCTTGGGCATCAAGCGACAGAAGCGCGAATTGGGTTACGCCACCGAGGAAATCGGGGGCGAACTGATTGCCAAATCAGGCTCGGGAAGCGTCATCAGCGCATTGAGTGGCCGCTCGGCGGGTGTGCAAATCATCAACCCGAATGGTGTTGACGGCGGCTCGTCGCGTATCACCATCCGTGGCAACAACAGCATTTTCGGCGACAACCAGCCGCTTATCGTGGTGGACGGCGTTCCGATGACCAACGAAGGCGGCCTCACCGAATGGAGCGGCGGTCGCGACTGGGGCACGGCCCTCAATAACATCAACCAAGAGGACATCGAGAGCCTCGACATCCTGAAAGGCCCCACGGCAGCGGCACTTTACGGCTCGCGTGGCGGCAACGGCGTGGTGCTCATCACCACCAAGAAAGGCTCAAAACAGCGCGGCCTCGGCATCAGTTATTCGGCTGGTTTCAAGATGACTACGCCCTATTTGTATCGCACCGTGCAGAACAAATACGGCGGATGCGGCCCCATCACCTTCAGCACACCAACTTTGACACCCATCGAAGGCATGACCGACGAAAACGGCAACCAAGTGTATGAATTTCCGTATATTTATAGCGTCGACAACGGTCCGGCGGGCGAACCCACCAACACCACTTTCGGCTACTATGGCGGTGCCCAAAGTTGGGGTCCCGCAATGAACGGCGAGAGCGTCCTCTGGTGGGATGGCAAGATTCGCAAATATTCTCCTCAGCCCGACAACCTGAAGATGCTCTTCAAGAACGGCCACACGATGAACCATAACATCGCTTTCCAAAACGCCGGCGATTTTGGCAGCGTCCGCGTGTCGTTCACCGACTCGCGCACCGATGCCATCATCGACAACTGCAACCTGCGGCAGACCACGGTCAATGTGGGTACATTAATTAATGTGTCGGAGAAAATAAAAGCCGATGTGGCCTTCACCTATTTGGATTATTTCCGCCTCAATTCGCCCGAAATTGGTGAGTCGAACAGCAATTTCAACAAAGGCTTGCTCTACAGTTGGCCGCGCAGTTGGCAAGGTATTGAAACCACAACCTTCGAGAACGAGGACGGCACGATGAACGTGTTTGACGGCTATCCTTATCCCTACATTTACAGCAGCACGTTCTGGACATTCTACAACAACAACACGACCCTCAACCGCGACAAGATGTACGGCTCCATCCGCCTGCTGTATGACATCACGCCTTGGCTGACCGCGAGTGCGAAAGTGGCTTTGGACTGGACTGCCGACAACTACACCACTACGCACAAGCCTACCACCATTGATGGCATGGTGGGCGGCTATTACTCGAAAAACAAGTCAAGCTCGATGACCCGCGACATGGACTTCTTGCTCACGGCTTACAAGGACAAGATTTTCGGCTCAAAGTTCAATGTGCGTTTCTCGGCAGGTGGCGAGCAATATTACGGCTATCGCGATGGCATCAACGGCACCTCTGGCACTTGGGCATACGCCAATCTCTATACGATTTACAACTACTCCAACGCCTCTGAGCGCACCTTTGGCGAATCGAGGTGGGAAAAGCAGGTCAATTCGTTGTATGCCTTCTTCAACCTCAGTTATAGTGATTGGCTGTTCCTTGATGTGACGGGTCGCAACGACTGGTCATCGACTTTGCCCATCAACAACAACTCCTATTTCTATCCTTCGGCCACTTTGAGTTTCGTCCCGACTTCGGCCTTCAAGAATTGGAATTGGGGACCTGTCAACTACCTGAAACTGAGAGGTTCGTGGGCACAAACCGCCAGCGATACCGAACCCTACCAGTTGACCTACACCTATAATACAAGTTCCTTCGGTCACCAACTTTCGGCCACTTTGCCTTCCACCGTGCCGCCGTTGGAACTGAAACCCCAACGCCAACGCTCCTACAGGGTATCGAGGCCATTATGACCTACGACATCGCACAGGGCAAGGACTATGGCGTGCAAGTCGGCCTGAACTTGGCCCGCAACAAGAACAAGATTGTCGACCTTTCGGGAGCCAACATGTACACGCTTTCCGAGATTTGGGGCTCGAATGGTCCTGCTGTCGCGGTGGAAGAAGGGGAGGAGTATGGCACCATCTACGGCTGGGATTATGTCTATGAATACACCATGCCCGATGGCTCCGTCGTTGGTCCGTTCTACGATGCCAACGGCAAACCGATGCCTTTGCTCAACGAGACGGGAACCACCTATCTGAAGACCGACAACCGTGTGCCGGTGGGCAACTGCGCACCTTTGGTGACGGGCGGTATCAACCTGCGGGCTTCCTACAAGAATTGGTCGCTTTACGCCTTGATTGACGCGAAGTTGGGCGGCCAGATTTATTGCGCCTCCTATGTGGTGGCCATGCAGACTGGCCAAAGCCTTGAGACGCTGTATGAGCGCGAAGGCAACGGCTTGCCCTATTACGAAAATGGCCAATTGTTGGGCAACTACGGCGTTATCCTGCCCGGCTACTGCATCAATACGGAAACCGGCGAGGCGCACCAAAACGAGAATGTGGTGCATTACCTTTATAAATATATGCCCAACTTCGGTGGTTGGGGCAACATCCTCAGCACCCCAGGCATTGTGAACAACACTTGGGTCAAGATGCGCGAACTTTCTTTGACCTACGACTTCCCGAGCAAACTTTTGGACAAGCAGAACTTCTTCAAGCAGGCCTCCATCTCGCTTGTGGGCCGCGACTTGTTCTATTTCTACAAGACCCTGCCCGACAACATCAACCCCGAAGGCACCCAAGGCTCAGGCAACGCCCAAGGCTTGGAGTATGCCTCCTATCCGGGAACGCGGTCGTTTATG